>NZ_JBEEAB010000025.1:0-81631 GCF_040120725.1 Actinopolymorpha sp. B9G3
TACCTCAAACGTCAAATGTTCGGCCGCGCAAACTTCGACCTCCTCCGGAAACGAGTACTACTCACATGACACCACCACCAACAGTCACCGACCGGCCCACCGCCTCACGAAATTTGAGACAGAACCGATTCCGGTGCACACCGCCGGTACCAATGGAGATGTGATGATCTTCCCACTCCACCCAGGCGAGCGATGCGGCATCGCGTGTCGCCGAGACCGGGTGCCTCATCAGCTGTGCGTACGCCTCGATGAGGCGGCCGTGATCGCGCCGGTAGCCAATGCCGGCCTGTTCGGCGTGGCTGGCCAGACGATCCCAGGCCTCGGGGAAGATCGCACCTACAGTCTCGGTGATCAATTTGACCTGGAACCGGTCGGTCGTGGTGACAGCCATGGCCACGATGCCAAGGACTCGCTCCGGGTGAGCCTGCGCGTACGCGAGGGCGAGAGTAGAGCCCCATGACACACCGTTGACCAGCCACCGGTCGATCTGGAGGTGCTCACGCAACCGTTCGAGGTCGTCGATCAGATGGGCCGTCGTGTTCTGGGTCAGGTCGTAGCCCGGCACGGTGACATGCGGCGTCGATCGACCGCAGCCCCGCTGGTCCAGGCCGATGACACGAAACCTCGACGGATCGAACCTGTTCCGGTAGCTGCCCTGGCCGAGGGTGCCGCCTGGTCCGCCATGCAGATACACCGCAGGAACGCCGCCAGGATCCCCCGACTCCTCCCAGTAGACCTCGTGGCCACCACCGACAGCCAGCAACCCGAACGCCCGCACCTCTGCCTTCTCGAACACGACGCGCGACCCTACCCGAACCCCCAGACCGAGATGCTCCACCGCCGCTCTCCGACGTCCACAGCAGGCGTGTCAGTTGGCCACAACCCTAAAACGAACGGCGGGGGACATGATCGGCGTTCGGTTAGGGATCCCTCACCGGAGGCTACTCGGCCGCCAAGGTATGGCTCATAGGTGAGGCTGGTGAGCGCCCGTCGGGGCTCAGAGTTGGTCGCTGTACTTATCGAGCGTGTCGTCGAGCGCCTCTCGCAGCAGGGACGCTTCCGTGCGGCCCGTCGCCGCAGAAAGCTTGGCCAGCTTGTCGAGGCCTGCACGGCTGTAGTAGTTGCTCTTGAGGACCATCTTCTCCTCGACATAGATCGCGACCTGGTCCCGCCCTCCGCGCTTGGCACGCATGAGCGCTTGGCTCGCGCTGCGCCAGAGATCTTCAGCCGTCGTGCCGTGTGGCGGGTTTGCAGCGACGCCGACCGAGGCGGAGCTCCGCAGTTCGTCGCTGCCGATGCCCAAGGAGGCGAAGTGGGAACGCATCTCGTCGAGGAGGATGAGGGCGTTCTCTGCCGACAGTCCGGGGAGCAGGACCAGATACTCGTCGCCGCCGACCCGAACGGCCTGCGCATCGGACGGCAGGTTGCGGTCGAGCGTGGTCTCCCACGCGACCAGGACCTCATCGCCTGCCTGCTGCCCATGACGTTCGTTGAGAGTGGCGAAGTCGTCGAGGTCGGTCATCGCCACCGCGATGGCAGCGCTCCCGCGGTGGAGCGCCTTCTCGAGCGTACGGAGGGCGGTGGATCGGTCGATGATCGACTTCCTCTTCCTTGTAGTAGCCATCACATATATATGCCACGTGTACTACGACCCGTCAAGCCGGCTGGTGCTGTGTACGACGCGTCACAGCTTTCGATCGTGGCCCACCGGTACGAAGGCCGCACGGACACGAAGCGGGACGGCTTCGCGTTCAAGGATCCGGGCGCCAAACCCGCCGCCCTCAAGGCGATCATCAGGCTGACGGCCTAGTTGCGCACCTCCGCGATCGCGATCAGCGTGGCGTCGGTGAAGGTGCAGTAGGCCGGTAGCCGCTGAACCTGTGCCTGACCCGTCCGCCAAGTCCGCAAGAGCTCGTCGAGCTCCCCGTCCTGGGTGGCCGGACATGTGGCGCACCACCACGATGGCCTGCAACCTGTTCATCTCTCGGCCTTTCGTCGGTCATTCTCGTTGACGATTTCGACGATGCCGGGCGGGACCTCGTTGCGTCGCCGCGATGGCCGCCGAAATGGAACCCGACCTCATCCGCGAACGCACCCTCGACGGACTCCCCCGGAGTGGCACGCAACCGCAACACATGCCGCGATCGGGCGGCTGCCGCGTAGGCCCGTGATGCTCGGCCTACCGCCAGAGCATGCCTCGCGGTTCAACGCCGTCTCGACGACGAAGGTCATAGTCCGAGGCATGCCGGAGGGCCGGCGGTTGACGGGACCGTCCGTCCGCACGCCGAAGGGCATCCGCTTTGATCGTGTCCGGTCAGGGATCCAGCTTCGTACGCGGGAGGTTCCCTTGCGGACACGGGCGGACCGGCAGGGATCATTGGCAACATCGCTTCATAGCTGCCAGGCCGACCGGTCTTAGCTGAAGCCGTCAACCGAGGCTCGTTACCACCCGGTGGCGGAGGTTGAGGAAGGCCGCCTGGTGGGCTGCGGCGGCGTCGAGCGCGTCGGCTTCGGCGGGACTGAGCGCGCGGTGGAGCACTGCCTTGACCACCAGTGTGTCCCTCGCGGGCGTGCCTTTCCAGCGCCCGGTCACCTGCCCGTCAAGCAGCACCCTCCCGTTCGGCAGCGCCGTGCCGGGAGGGAGCGCCCGGGCGGCGCCGGAGACGTCGATTACGTACTTGCTTTCGGCGAACGCGACCACGTACTCGTCGTAGGCCTGGACGAGGTGGACCGTAGGTGACGGCGCGGCCGCCGTCTCCTGCCAGCCCGACCAATACGACACCCCGTCGACGAGCTCGCGGCGCAGTCGATCGCCGGTCAGCTCCACGCCCCGCGCGATGTCCCTGAGCGTGAGGCTGGACCACCACCGGAGATCCTTGGCGGTGGCTGGGCCGTGGCTGGTGAAATAGCGGCTGACCAGCTCGGCCAGCGCCTCGTCGGGATCGCGGGCGGGCGCCGGCGGCACGCGCCCCTCCAGCAGTGTGTATGTGTGGTGCTTGCCGCGCACCGCCCCGCTGCATATGAGCCCATCGAGCTCGGCGTGAATCAGGACGTACCCCAGGGCGAAGCCCGCGGTCGGCAGGCCCGCGCCACCGAGGACACCGGCCAGCTCCTTGCGGGTGCGGTGCGCGCCACCGTCAAGCGCTTCGGCGAGCAAGTCGTGTGCCTTGGCCAAGGCGTAGTCGTCAAGGCCGGCCCGGCGGTAGGCGTACGCATTCGCGGCGTGCACCCTCGGTCGGGTGAGCCGCAGCAGCCACCGAATGTCGTCCGGCGTCACGAAGTGCCAGGTCGGCCGCAGCACGTGCGTGCGCAGAAACAGCCCCGCATCGAAGGCGCGCTGAACCTCGGCATCGGTGGTGCCGGGCAGCCGCTGCCCGAGCGACCACTTGGCCGGTCCGAAGTCCTGTGCCTGCACCGCCCCGAACCACCGCACGACATCAGCCGGCGCGGCGGGCTGCGGCCCGTCGGCGAGCAGCGCGCTCCCCAGCCGTCGATCGGCGATCGACTTCAGGCCCAAGAGGCTAACGTGTGCGGGCTCACCTTACGTACGACCTCCCCGCCCGAGGAGAGCGGAATGGCGTACGGGGATGGCAGCGATGGACGACCCTGACCGTGCCGCGGCAAACGCCGCGCTACAGGTGATTCTTTCCGTCGATGAAGCCGTGAACGGCCAGCCAGAAGACGCCGTGCTAACGCTTGGTCGGGCACTCGAAGTGCTTTTCCCCTACGACCTAGCCGCGGCGTGGCGATCGACAGGCGAGGCTCTGCGCCGAGCGCACGATATCGATCAGCCAGTTGCAGGCGAGATCGTCGGAGATCGGATCGAGCCGTTCGCGGGAGGTTGGGCGACGTGGGCAAGTGAAGACGTCGCCGACACGCTGGGCTGGCTGCGCGAGCGGATCGGAATGCCGGCGCTTCGCGAAGAGGCCGGGCGATTCTCGCGGGCTACGCATTCGGTACTCGCCGATGCGCCGATCCGGCTGATCCACAACGACCTACTCCCGCAGAACATCATGGTTGCCCCGGGACCAGACGGCTGGCGATGCACGGGGCTGCTGGACTGGGAGTTCGCCCGCGCGGGTGATCCGCGGTGGGACCTGGCCACGTTAGACCTTCGCCCGGCAGAACTGGTGCCTCCGGCCTTCTATGAAGGGTACGGCGAGCGACCCGCCGAGCCGCACGCAACGATCTATGAAGTCCTGGCCATGGCCTGGAAGACCAAGGCGCAGCTGCAGGGACTCGGCGACTGGTGGTGGACACCGCTCAACGCCAGACTCGCGTACGTGGCAAACCTGGAACGGCACCTGGCCCGTGCCGTCCCCCCTCTTCCGGCGCAGCTATGAGCCGGACGTGAAACGGGCCGGGTCCCTAGACGGGCAGCTGCAACACGCGGTTCTGCGGGGACCCGATCCGATGACCCCGTACAGCTGGTGGGGATGGCCAAGGGCCCGCCCCCCACGGTTCCGTACGCCACCACGTTCCTCGCGTGTGCGTGGTGGACCTTCCTTCGCAAGGACGTACTGTCCTGACGTTCCCTGACGCCCCCGAACACCGGACGGAGTTTCGCCTCGGGCGCCCGGTTGGAGGGCTTTGTACAGGCTCGTTCCGATCCTTGGCTCGCGAAGGAATGCCTGGCGGTAGCGACGCGTTCCGGAGGGTGTACTTGAAGCTTCAACCAGAGAGAGGTTGATATGCCCGCCGTCACTGCCGACACTCTGAGGCTGCCGCGCGTCGCCGTACCCGATCCGGTCGCTGCCGTCCCGCGTCCCGTGCGGTCCGTGACGACCGCACCCAGCGGTTTCGAGGGCGAGGGCTTCCCCGTGCGGCGTGCGTTCGCCGGGGTGGCGCAGTCCGTGCTCGACCCCTTCATCCACATGGACCAGATGGGGGAGATCGAGTACGCCCCGGGCGAACCCAAGGGGACGCCCTGGCATCCGCACCGCGGCTTCGAGACCGTCACGTACATCATCGACGGGGTCTTCGAGCACCAGGACTCCAATGGTGGTGGCGGCACGATCACGGACGGCGACACCCAGTGGATGACCGCGGGCGCGGGCCTGCTGCACATCGAGAAGCCCCCGGAGCACCTGGTCGTCTCCGGCGGGGTGTTTCACGGCATCCAGCTGTGGGTCAACCTGCCCCGCGCGCACAAGTTCCACCTGCCCCGCTACCAGGACATCCGCGGCCGTGAGGCGGTGCTGCTGGCCTCGGCCGACGGCGGCGCGCTGCTGCGAGTGATCGCAGGCGAACTCGACGGCCACCAGGGCCCCGGCATCACGTTCACACCGACCACGATGGTGCACGCGACCGTCAACCCCGGCGCCCGGCTGGAGCTGCCGTGGAACCCCAGCTTCAACGGCCTCGCCTACGTGCTGGCCGGCCAAGGGTCAGCGGGCACGGAGCAGCGGCCGATCCGCAAAGGTCAGCTCGCCGTCTTCGGCGCGGGCGGCGCACTGACCCTCGACGCGGCGACAGCCCAGCCGCAGGCCGAGCCCAACCTGGAGGTGCTGCTGCTCGGCGGGCAGCCCATCCGCGAGCCGGTCGTCCACTACGGCCCGTTCGTCATGAACAGCCGCGCCGAGATCGTCCAGGCAGTGGAGGACTACCAGGCCGGCAGACTGGGCGTGGTCCCCGCCGACCGCGTCCCGCACGCCGACGGCCCCCTTCTCGGACAGGAATGACAGGAGCGACAGGAGGAGGCGAGGCGCCGCGTGGATGATGCCGAGAGCTCCAGGTCTGGCCACCACCGGCATTACGGACGGACTCTCTTGGGCTGGCATGATCGCGTGGGTGCTGGCTGCCAGGCGTGCCCGCTACGTGCGGGTCTCGGACTTCCTGGCCTCGCGTAGCGACGTTGAGCTTGCTGCGCAGGTGAGTGCTGGGCGAGTGGGCAGCGTGGGGGTGGGCGGCGGTTCGGTCGTTGTCGATGTCGACGGTGTGCGGGTGTTCGTCAAGCGTGTCCCGTTGACCGACCGGGAGTTGGCTCATCCGCGTTCCACCGCGAACCTGTTCGGCTTGCCACTGTTCTGCCAGTACGGCATCGGCGGCCCAGGCTTCAACGGATGGCGCGAGTTGGCCGCGAACGTGATCGTCACTGACGGAGTTCTGGCCGGTGAGACGGAGTCGTTCCCGTTGCTCTACCACTGGCGAGCACTGCCCGGCCGCCCTCCCGTCGCTGCCGAGCACGCCGACGTCGACGCAGCTGTCGCCGCGCTGGACAGCTCGCCAGCCGTGCGTGCCCGCCTGGAAGCGCTGGCCGCCGCTTCACACAGCCTCGTGCTGTTCTGCGAATACATCCCGTACCCACTGACCGGCTGGCTAGGGGAAGACCCAGCCGGCAAGGCCGAGATGATCGAGCGGCAGTTCTCGGAGATCGTGGCGTTCCTGCGCGGCCATGAGCTGCTGCACATGGACGGACACTTCAACAACATGCTCACCGACGGTGAGCGGATCTACCTCGCCGACTTCGGGCTGGCCACCTCGCCACGCTTCGACCTCTCGCCAGCCGAGCGCGACTTCGCCGAACGCAACGCCACACACGATGTGAATCGCCCCGGGTCTGGTGGAGGCTCTCAATCCATGGAGGATGAGAGTCATGGCAGCACCCAGGAAGTACCCCGACGAGCTGCGTGAGCGGGCGACCCGGATGGCGGTGGAGCTGCGGGCGGACCCGGCGACAAAGCAGGGCGCGATCGCTCGTGTGGCCGCCCAGCTCGGGATGCACCCCGAGACCCTTCGCAACTGGGTCCGGCAGGCCGAGATCGACGGTAGTGTCCGACCGGGCACCACGACCGCCGAGGCCGAGCGGATTGCCCAGCTCGAGCAGGAGGTCCGTGAGTTGCGGCGGGCCAACCACATCTTGAAGACGTCAGCGGCTTTCTTCGCGGCGGAGCTCGACCGCCCCATCAGCAGGTAGTGGCCTACATCGACGCCCATCGCCACGACGTGGTCGATGGGCGCGAGGTCGGGGTCGAGCCGATCTGCGCCGTGCTGAAGAAGGCCGGTGTGCAGGTCGCCCCTAGCAGCTACTACGCGAGCAAGACCAGGCCGCCGTCCGCGCGAGCGTTGCGCGATGCCGAGCTGGTCGAGGACATCAGGGCCGCGCACAAGGCCAACCTGGGTGTCTACGGCGCCCGGAAGATCCATGCCGGGCTGAACCGCGAAGGCATCACGGTCGCGCGCTGCACCGTGGAGCGGCTGATGCGTGCTGAGGGTCTGCGTGGCATCCGCCGGGAGAGGACGCGCAAGACCACCATCGGCGATGGCGCTGAGACCGAACGGCCTGGGGACCTGGTGAAGCGGAGGTTCGTCGCGACCGGGCCGAACCAGCTGTGGGTGGCCGATCTGACCTACGTCCGTACGCACGCCGGCTGGACCTACGTCGCGTTCGTCCTGGACGTCTTCAGCCGGGTGATCGTGGGCTGGCAGGTGTCTACCAGCCTGCGCACCGACCTGGCGCTCGACGCCCTGGCCATGGGGCTGTGGTCCCGGCAGCGGGCCGGTCAGGACGTCACCGGCCTGGTGCACCATTCAGATAGGGGAGTTCAATATCGAGCGATTCGCTACACCGAGCGGCTCGCCGAGGCCGAGGCCGTAGCGTCCGTCGGATCGAAGGGGGATTCGTATGACAATGCGATGGCCGAGGCGCTGAACTCGTTGTTCAAAGCCGAGTGCATCCGCAACCCGGTCATGCGTCCCAAAGGCGGCTGGAAGTCCGTCACCGACGTCGAGATCGCTGTCGCCGAATACGTCGACTGGTTCAACCACCGACGCCTTCACGGCGAAATCGGCCTCGTCCCACCCGCCGAGTTCGAGGCCAACCACGGGGCCAACACCACGACCCAGCACTACCCTCAGACACCCGTCCCGACCGGGGCTGGTTCCAAGTAACCAAGCCTCCACGAAACCCGGGGCGATTCAATGCCGACTACGCCGCCATGCGACTGATCAACTGGCTGGTAACCGCCACATGCGGCGTACCGGTGCCAACCACCGGCGGCCGCCCTGTGGCCCGCAACGAGTTCGTACGCCGGTGCGCGGACGGCCACCACCCAGATGACCTGCCACCGGCGGTCGCCGACATCCTCACCCGCCACGCACCAACCGCAGCGAGAATGAACACCCTCTATGAGCGGCTGTTCGGCGGAGATCTACACGCGCAGTACCCCTGACCGCAGCCGTCCGAGAGCTCGACATATGCGGGCGGCCCGGACCCGGTGCACGTATGTAGATCCCTAACGGGCATCCACAAGCCGTGAAGGTTGCTGTGCAGGAAGCAACGTTCAGCCGTCGGCGGCCTCAGTGGCTGGGCCGATCTGTTGCCGGAGCCTGGCGAGCCTCGCAGCGCCGAAGTCGTCGATCGGTCCGGTCGCGTTGCTCTCCTCGAAGTAGGCCAGCTCTTTCAGCGTGAACAGCAGGTGCACATCATGTGCGGTGGGCGGATCGGTGCCGAGTGCTCCGTCGAGCTTGGTGGTGTAAGCGTTCCACATCGCCTGCCGGAGCCTGGAGAACTCGGCTTCCCACCTGAAGATCGCGGCTCCCCATTCGCCGAAGTCGAAGTCCAGCAGTGGGTTGCCGAGGCTGGCAGTGTCCCAGTCGAAGACGGTGCGTACGTGGAGTTCGTCGTCGACCAGGAGCTGGTTCTCGCAGACGTCTCCGTGCAGGAGGACCGGCGGCAGGCTCGCCACCCGAAGTGCGGTCCGCCGCCACTGTTCAGCCCACGTCGGATTGGCGTCCAGCAGCCGGACCGCCTCATCGACGGTACGGTCCACGCGATCGGTGTCGAGGAGACGAGTCAGCCAGTGGCGATCCTGGACTAGCGGGCGCCGCAGATCCACGGGCAGCCGGGAGACATCGAGCCGGTGCCAGCTCGCGATCAGCCCGCCGAGACTGGTCAGCATCCGCTCGAGCCCATCCAGGCCGGCGGTATCCGCGAGCTCCGACCAGCCGGTACCGGACCGCCGCTCGAACGCGACAAAGGGTCCGGCGGCCAGCACGCCGTCCGGCCACCGACCGAGCACGCGTGGTACGCAGTCGAGTCCGAGGCGAGCGAGTTCCTCACACACGATCGCGCCGCGCAGCAACAGCTCGTCGCGTCCGCGGCGTGGGATCAGGAACACCTTGTCCGCGGTGAGAATCGCGAGCTTGCTCCAGCCGTCGAAGCACACCCCCAGCTCCGCACCACCGATGCCGGTGATCTCGCGGAACGCCCACAGATCCGGTGGCGGCAAAGGGTGTTGCCAGTGCTGCGGTTCCACGTGCGCAAAGCAGAGCAGCGCTACGGAGTCTGGGACCCAGCCTCCCGGTCTTGGCGGGGCGTAGGTCTGCCCGAAGACGAGGCTCGCGAGCTCGCCGACCAACTCAACATCGCCAACTCAAAGCACGGCACCCCGCCCGGCCGGACGCGCTCGCCTGGTCGACCCGCCTCGCGCCGTCGACATCGTCGTCAACGGCGCCTGGCACCCCGGCCAGCTCGACCTGAACCCTGAGCTGGTGGCCGCACTGGTGAACGAGTACGAAGCCTGGGCAGAGCGGTGTGGTGCCATCCCGCGAGCGCAGGTCCTCGAGCTCGACCGCCGCCGCGGCTATGGCCTCCCTGCGGAATGAGAGGCGGACCGTCCCGGTCAGGGCGCCCGGAGATCGCTCTACCGCAACGCTCATCCCGGGATGTGCGCGCCGCCTCACATCACGTCGCCGATGCGCAGTGGATCCTTTGCAGGCGCTCGGGCGGGTGCGAGTGCGGGCTCCGCGCAGTCAGGATCGACGCGGATACGGGCGAGATCGCGGCCCAGGATGCCCCACCCGTACCAGCTGCGTTCCATCGCCAGATGCGGGTTGGTGTACCACTGGTCGCCGAGCCCGCTGGCCACCACCCGGGGTTCGGCGAGGTCAGGACCGAGCTGGTGGATCTGGCCGGTGAAGACGGTGGCGAACACCTTTCCGCGGTGCACGAACGTCTCTCCGTAGCTGCCGATCGAGCCCTGCTGGCGGAGCTCCCGGTCGGCGAGATCCATCGCGAACCACGTGCCGGCGTCCCGCTTCATCACGCCGTAGAGCACACCGTCGTAGACGACGAGATCCTGCACGGTGCGGTGGCCCGCGAGGGGATCGACCTGCCAATGGATTTCCCGCGTACGCAGGTCGAACGCCGCCACCGACGCACTCGCCTGCGTAGGCGGCGTCCCGCCACCACCGATCACATCGCCACCCAGATAGGCAACGCCGTCGACGGCGTCGACCGACATCACCGCCTGGTCATCGATGATGCCTGGGTAGACGTCCATCCGTCCGGTCCGCGGGTCGAGTACGGTCAACGCGCCTTCGAGGAAGCCCGTCCCGGGTGCCGACGCCACGACGATGAGGCCGGTGCGTTCGTCATAGTCCATATCCCACGGCCGTTGCTGTCCATGCAGGATCGTGCCCAGGTCGCGCACCTCGCCGGTGGCCGGGTCGAGCACGACGAGCTGCGTACTCGGATACAACGCGAGGTAGAGCAAGTGGTCGTGCACCAGCATCGCCTTGACCTCACCGGGTACGCGGAACCGGGTTCGTTTCCCCGTGTCCGGGTCGTAGACCTCCAGCGCCCAGTGCCCGCCGATGTACACGCCGCGGCCCGGGTCGTGCACGATCGCCTGCGGGCGTTCCGGTCCGGGTGGGAGACCGGCATCGATGAGGTCGACGAAGGAGTACGTACCACTCTCGAGGTCCAGCCACCACACGCCACCACTGCCCGCCGCGCCGAACATCGTCCGGTCATCGAGCAGCACGATGGCGCGATGCTCGTCGTTGGCCGACGGTGTAGCGAGCTGCTCGAGCTCCGATGCGCCGGGTTGGTAGCGGTAGACCGAGCCGGTACGCCGCGTCGTGGCGTAGACCGTGCCCTCCGCGCCGACCGCAAACGCGTCGATGAGTGCCTCCGACTCCGGCAGCTCCACCATCGTGACGTCGGAACCGTCCGTACGCATGGTGAGGAGTTTGTGCGATGACGTCGTGACCAGCCGGTCCCGGTCGATGGTGAGGGGGCCGTAGACCGCGTCTCCGAGCTCAGGCGGGTTGAGATTGCGTACTGTTCCGGTCGCGCGGTCAATGGCAACAAGCCGGCCCGGCGTGTAGACCGACGCATAGACATGGGTTGCGTCGGCGGCGACGTAGCGCGCGTACTGCGCTCCCGGGACCGGTTGGGCGATGCGGCGGAACACCCGGGTGGTTGGGTCGATCTCCCAGATACCCCCGTCCGGGTAGGTCGCGGCATAGATGGTGCCGTCAGGGGCAGTGGTGAGCGCCCACACGAATCCCGATGACCCACCGAGCCTGGCCACGGTCTCGACCTCGCCGGTCTCCGGGTCGAAGCGGTGCACGTCGGGGACGGTGTACATCCCGGCGTAGACCTGTCCACCCGAGACGGTGGCAGCCCATCCACCCTCCCCGCTGGGCAGCGGTACGGAACGTACGACCTGGTGGGTGTCGAGGTCGATCTCGGCGAGCAGAGGCGGCACAAGCCCGCGGGTCACGACGTACGCATGACCACCGAACACAGTGGCGCCAACGATCGCGGCCGTGGTCGAGGCCGTGCCGAAGGTCTCCACCGCGGGGCCTGCACAGGTGTCGTAGCGGAGCCCTGAGGTCCCTTCGTGGCCTTCGCTTGCGGTAGGTGAGCCGGCGGCTGCCGGTCCGGGAAATGCCTGGCTCGTCAACGCTGCCATGGCCAGCCCGCCACCGGCCCACAGGATATTCCGCCGCGTGGGGTTGGCCTTGACTTGGTGCGTGGTGTCGCCGCTAGGTACCCGATCGTCCATGACGTCTCCTGTCAGGTCGTCATCCAGGCGGGCTGGCTCACACACATCGCCGGTGCGGAGGGACTCCTTCACCAGGGGCTGCTGCGGAGCGAACGTCGCCTCAAGACCCCCGATTTACGGTCGTGACCGTAGTGTTCGCGGTGGATAGCGTCAACCATCGAGGAACCCAGAGCTGTCAAGCGCTTGCCGCCGACAGTCGGATGCCAGCGCAAGCGTCGGCGAAGTGCGGACTGACCTGGTTCGGTCGCTGCGGGAGTCGATTATTGACGTGATCGACAACGATCACTACGGTCCTGACCGTAATTCGAGTCTCATGGGACCAACGCGGTTATCGCTGGACCGCAGCGAGCCACGTCACGATGGGCGCTCGGCTGTCGGCTGACGTCGACACGGCTCGCCTCTGGCGGCTCGATGTCGGCACCGTTCAAGGAGAGTGACGATGGCTGGGCCCGCACGGATGACGACTCGACGGGAACTGCTCCGCTCCTCAGCGCTCGCCGGAGTCGCGGGGTTCGTGGCGCCGATGGCGGCGTTGCGCGAGTCCTCGCGGGGCACCGTCACCGATCTTGGACCGGCCTCCTCTGTCACCTCCCTGTCCGGTTCGGCGGCCATCGCCGACAAGCTCTATGTCGCCACCGGGGGCGTGAGCCCCACGGTGGTCGGCGCCTACGACCCAGCACAGCAGAAGATCACCACGAAGTACCTCCTGCCCACCGGCGAAGGCGCCTGGGCAACCACAGCTGTGGGTAGCGACCTGTACGTCGGTACGTACGCTCCAGGCGATCTGTACCAGGTGGACAGCACTGGGACCGCCGTCACCAAGGTCGCCGACGCGCTGCCCGACAACTTCATCTGGGCCCTCGACTCCTCTCCAGACGGCAAGGTCTACGCCGGGACGTACCCGAGCGGTCTGGTCTTCGAATACGACCCGGCCACCGGCGTCAAGCGCAGCTACGGTTCGGCCGTACCCGGCGAGCAGTATGTCCGGAGCATTGCCGTCGATGACTCCACTATCTACGCGGGCGTCGGGGCACATGCCCACCTCATCGCCATTGACCGGGCCAGCGGCGAGAAACGGGACATTCTGCCGGCGGAGTTTCAGAACCGTACCTTCGTCGCCACTCTCGCCCTCGAGGGCGGGCTACTCGCCGCAGGGCTTTCCGCCACCGGCACTCTGCTGCTGATGAACACCGCCGACCCGGCTACGTACGACACCATCCAGGCTCCCGGCGACTCCTACATCACTGCCATCACCATCGACGCCTCGAACAACGACATCTATTTCGGCACCCGGCCATCGGGGAGCTTGTACAAATACGACCGGGACACCGGCGAGCTGACCAGACTCCTCGTGCCATACGACGGGGCTTACTTCTCCGGTCTCTTCCTTGCCGACGGACTCCTGCGCGGCGTTCTTACCAACACGATCCTCACCTACGAGCTGGCCACCGGAGCGCTTTCTGGCGTTGACGTGACGCAAGCGGGGATGCCGCCCGCACCTGAGCTGGCGATGGCGATCGCCACGGACGGCGCCCGGGTCTACGTCAGCGGCAAGGCGGGCATTCAGATCCACGACCTCGCGTCAGGAACGTCCCGGCGGACTTTCCTACCAGGAGAAGCGAAGGCGATGACCCCCGCCCGCGGGCAGCTGTGGCTGTCGGTCTACACCCTGGCGTACCTGTTCCGGCTTCCGCCAGATGGCGATCCCATCCGGGTAGCCACGCTTGACAACGACCAGACGAGGCCGCTGGACGCGACGTATTCCGCTGCCGACAACCTACTCGCCGTCGGCACCCAACCGGAGTACGGCAGGTACGGCGGCGCGCTCGGCCTCTTCGCTACGGACACAGGCCAGCTGGACGTCTACCGGGACATCATCAAGGACCAATCCGTCCGGTCGGTCGCGATCAAGCATGGCAAGGCATATCTGGGGAGCAGCATCCGCAACGGCCTGGGCACCACCCCGCTGGCGACCGAGGCGAGGCTGGTGACGTTCGACCTGGCGGCCCGGCGGGTGGAGCACGAACTCGTCCCGGTCCCCGACGCAAGGGAGATCGTCGACCTGATCGCCACTGGCAACCGCGTGTACGGCGTGACCGAGATGGGCCTCGCGTTCGAATACGACCCCGCTCGGCGCACGGTGGTACGCACCAGCCAGGTGTCGACTGGCAGCACCGCGCTCGTCGGTATTGGCGAGTCCATCTACGGCGCAGATACCCGACACGTGTTCCGGCTCGACCCGGCCACACTGACCACCACGACAGTGCTCGATGGTCTCGACACCGACAGCGGTGCGATGATCGCTGCGGCACCGGATGGCTCCGCCCTGTTTGCCCTGCGTGGCCGCAACCTCATCCGGATTGCGTTGTGAGGCACCGTGCAAGGTATGTCGACGCTCTGTCCTTGCGGCGCCGGCGCCGTGGCCGCTGTGGTGCCGCGGTCGGCCTCTGCGGTGGGCCCGGTCGTGACTGACCTCGGACCGCGCCTGGATCGGCACGTCCGGGGCAGACCGGCGAGACCCGATCCAGGTTGCCGAGGCCAGCTTCAAGAGGCCGGCAGCCCGTGGTCAACCGATCATGGGCGCCCCGAGGGCCGGGTCCGAGGAGGCAGTGGATCTGCACAGGAGACACGTGATCAGCCTTCCTGAGACACCGGAGTGGGGCGTGATGGTGCTCACTCACGCCGTACCACGTTCGGGGAGCCGTTGGACGAACAGCGGTCGGCCGCGAGAACGCCGCGGGCTGAAGCACCGGCCCGACGGGCGACACCCGCAGAGTCCCCATTCATCCCGACCTCGTGAAACTTCTGCGTGCCCACCTTGACGAGTTCGGCACCGGACCGGACGGTCGGATCTTTGTAGGGCCCCGCGGCGGGCACATCACTGACCGGGCATACCTCAAGGTCTTCCACGAGGCGAGAGCCGCC
The DNA here is from genome assembly GCF_040120725.1 of Actinopolymorpha sp. B9G3. NCBI lineage: Bacteria > Bacillati > Actinomycetota > Actinomycetes > Propionibacteriales > Actinopolymorphaceae > Actinopolymorpha > Actinopolymorpha sp. B9G3. Next base: position 14,721 of record NZ_JBEEAB010000025.1, read on the forward strand.
GCGTTCACCGCAGAGCAGGCTGCCTCGCCTCTGATTGAGGTGCCGTACTCGTTGCACCACGCCGCCGTATCGACCTGGCTGAGGACCGCGGAGGATCCTGCCCAGGTCGCCGAGTGGGCAGGACACAGCGTCGCCGTGCTGCTGCGGGTCTACACCAAGTGCATCGACGGGAAGGAGACCGAAGCCCTGCGCCGTATCTGGGACGCAACCCGCCACTGATCCATGCACGGGATCTCCGTCGCGGGCCGCCTTCGGCAAGACCGCGTGGACCACCAGCCAGTTGTCGGTCAGGCTGCTTCGAAGGCGCCTCGCGTCGTGGCCAAATCGTCCCACGGCGGAAGGGCACGAAGCTGTCAACCGCCCCCGCGTCACAGTAGTGTGGGCCTCTCCTGGTGGGGAGGCCCACACACCAACCCGCTAGCTACTTCGACCTGAAAAAGTCGGCGCGTTGATCATGGTTCGGGCGTGAGAAAGACGAGAGGATGGCCTCGAGCCCTTGGGCTAGAAGGGATCGAGGCCATCCGTGTTTCGTACAGTAGGCGATCAGCCTTCGTTGTTCGAGTCGGTGTTGCCGGAGCAGTTGCTGCGCCTGCCGGAGGAGCTGGCTCGGATCGATGGGTTGCTGGATGACCCGGCGTTCTTCGCACCGTTCGTGGCGTACTTCGATCCGCGGGTCGGTCGGCCGTCGACGCCGATGGAGACCTATCTGCGGTTGATGTTCCTGAAGTTCCGGTACCGGCTCGGGTACGAGAGCTTGTGCCGGGAGGTGAGCGACTCGATCACCTGGCGGCGGTTCTGCCGGATCCCGCTGGAGGCGTCGGTGCCGCATCCGACGACGTTGATGAAGCTCACCACCCGCTGTGGCTCGGCGGCGGTGGGCGGGTTGAACGAGACGCTGCTGACCAAGGCCACCGAGGCCAAGGTGCTGCGCACCACCAAGCTGCGGGCCGACACCACGGTGGTGCCGTCCAATGTGTCGTATCCGACCGACTCGGGCCTGTTGGCCAAGGCGATCGGTCGCATCACGGCCACCGGCAAACGGATCCAGGCCGCCGGAGGCGCGGTTCGCACGCGGCTGCGGGACCGGTGCCGTGCGGCGGGGAAGCGGGCGCACGCGATCGGGTTCAAACTGCGGTCGCGCAGCGCCGCGGGCCGTGACGCGGCACTGGCTGCGGTCCGGCGGACGACCGGGGAGCTGGCCGGCTTGGCCGAGACCGCCGCTACGGAGGCCGAACGGCTTCTGGTCAACGCGAAACGAGCGCTATGCCGGGCGCGGGCCAAGGCCAAGGCCCGAAAGGCCGGTGGTGAACACGACGCGGCCGCCGGACGCCGGCGGGGACGCCTGGCCCGCGCCATCGACGACCTGACTGACCTGGTCACCGCGAACCGGCAGATCGCCGCGCAGACCAGGCCGCGGCTGGCCGGGCAGACCCCGGACGGAGCCACCCGGCGGGTCAGCCTGCACGACCCCGACGCTCGGTCGATCGCCAAGGGACGGCTCGGCAAACCAGTCGAGTTCGGCCACAATGCCCAACTCGTTGGAGGTGACGACGGGGTGATCGTGGACCACAACGTCGAACGCGGCAACCCGGCCGACGCACCCCAACTGGCACCGGCGGTGGACCGGGTCCGCAAGCGTGCCGCCAAATCAAGCCGGGGAGGCTGGCTTGTCGGTGCTCGGACCTAGTATGCGGAGCATGACGCGGTATGTCGACGAGGATCTGCACGGTGCGGAGTTCCGCGAGTGCGATCTGACCGGGGCACGCCTGATCGGCGTCGTCATGCAGGATGCTGTGATCGACGGGCTCATTACCAACCTCGTGGTGAACGGTGTCGAGGTGACCGAGTACGTCGAGGCCGAGCTCGACCGGCGTCATCCGGTGCGGGTGCTGATCCGCTCCGAGGAGCCTGCCGATCTGCGCGAGGCATCGCGTCAGCTCCATGCCGCCTGGGCCGCCACGATCGAGCGAATCCGCCGTACGCCCGGTATCGAGCGCCGCAGCGTGAACGACGAGTGGTCGGCGGTGCAGACGATGCGCCACCTGGTCTTCGTCCACGACTCGTGGTTCCGCCGCTGCTGCCTGGGCTCGACGGAGCTGTTCACGCCGATGGGCATCGGGACGACCGTCGAGCCCTACCAGGGGGCGCACGGGCTTGACCTCTCGCTCGATCCGGCCCTCGACGACATCGTGAACGTGCGTGACGCACAAGCCGCCGAGCTCGAGGCCTGGCTCGACGAGGTCACCGCTGAGCAGCTCGCAGCGCGAGCGCCGGTGCCCGACGACGACGTCTGGCCGCCGTACGCCCGGGGCCGCTCGGTGCGGCAGTGCCTCGGCACGGTGCTCAACGAGACCTTCGAGCACCACGGCTTCTGCGTCCGCGACCTCGACCTGGTCGAGGCACAGGACGCTGAGTAGGTCCGACTACGGACTCAGCATCTTGCGGATGACGGCACCGCTGACCGTCTGCGCGGTGTCGAGCTGCTGGGCCCAGAGCCGGACGCGGTACTGAACCTTCCCGGGTTTGGCGCACACGTCCTTGATTGGGAAGGTGGCGCAATGCCGATGAGGTACGACGCGCAGACCAGGGCGAAGGCGACGGTTGGATGCGCGAGTCTATGGCTCGATCGGACGTACTCCTCGGCGGTAGCGCTCCTGGAACGTTCGGTTGTGAGCATCACCCGATGCTAGGTTGGCGGAGATGAACACGGGTACGTCATGACCCATGTCGAGCAAGTAGCGACACGTCAGTTCAGTGAGGACTTGCGCCACGAGAACACCGGTGAATGATGACACTGCGCCGACCCTCACGTCTGGAGCGATCTCGATGCTGGCGTCCCCTACTGGTGCGCAGTTGTCGATCACGACGTCCGCCAGGTCGGCCAGATGTGGTCCTTTGGTGTGTCGCGCGGCGGAAGACCGCGTGTGGGCGAAGGACGTGATCGCTACGAGGCCGTGTCCGCGGGCGTGCACGAGCTCGGCCATTTCCACGATGGCGGCGTTGAGACCGGAGTTCGACACGATGAGGAACGTGTCGACGGATCGGGGCTTCGCCAGTGCGTAGATTCGTTCGGCCACGCCCGTCTCTCGCTCGTACGTCGGGTCGAGGATCGCGGCGGGATTCTCGCCTCCGAACATCACGAGGTCCTTGACCGCAAGCATGCCCACTGGGGCGAGCCCGCCGGCGCGGCCGGCGAGCTCCAGCGTGACGATTCGCGAATGCCCGGTTCCGAATGCTTGCAGCACACCGCCGGCGGCGATTGATCCGGCCACCATCGAGGCGGCCTTCTGAATCGCCGGTAGCTGTGTGGTGACGACGCGGTCAACCAAACCTGCGGCCTGGGCCGCGTACTCAGACTCGATCACGTTCGCTCCTCTCCTCCTCTGACGGACTCGGCAATGTGCACCGCTGCGTCGACGACCTGCTCACCGCTCCCCAGCCGCACGGGGCTGACGAGTGTCTCGTAGGTGGGCGGCGTGCTCAGGCTGGGCAGATATCCGAGGTACCCGTTGGCGTAGCCGAGGACGATGACGTCCGAACCGGCTGCCCCGCGGATCGATTCGCCGAGCTCCAGGAACAGCTCTCCAGGTATCGCGACGAGCGTGATGCCGGCGAGGCTGACCGCCTGGATCTCCACGTCGTAGGCCTCAACACGCCTCTGCGTCGCGAGTTCTCTCGCGATGCGCCGCCCTTGCTCGAAAACCTCGTGGCTGCGGGCGTCTGCCTGGATCGCGGCCGGCGGGACGGCCGCCATCGCCGCCTCCACCTCGGCGGGGAGCTTGGGCTCCAACCGGATGACTCTGGACGCCGGCGGATGGATTGTGCCGTCGGGTGGCTGCGACCTTCGGGCTGCGTCGAGCTCGAGGCTGTTGGCAGCCACAGCTGCGAGTCGATCGATCTCGTTGAGACTTCTGCCTTGCCGGGTGTGCCGGGTGCTGATGTTGCCCGCGGCGCCGGTCGCGGCCACGACCCATCGCCCAGGAGCGTCGAGGACTCGTCGGATTCCACCGTTGAGGTCTGCGCTGACGTCGCTGTTGTCGGCAGGCAGGACGGTGGGGTGTACGGGAGAGACCGTGACGACACCGACGACGGTCTCCTCGTTCGAGACCACGATCGCGTCGACGGGAACGTCGATCGGCGTGGCATCTCCAGCGTTGCGCCTGCCGGCAAGGCCTGCGACCCACGCGCGCGTGTAGCCGAGCGACGTCGCCCGCTCATCGACGACGGCCGCCTTCGCTGCTGCAACCGCGGCTTCGACGATGCGCTCGCCGAGGGCTGGCGGGGTTGGGCTACCACCTGGCACGCATCCGGCCTCCGGGCTGGCGTGCGTGTGGGTGGCCGCAACCCAGCAGGAGTCGATCCGTAGCTCGAGAAAGGCCGCCCGGATCAGCTCGACGATGTCGGTGTTCACGCAAATCAGATCTGCTACGACGAGCGCGAACCGATGTGCCTCGTCCGCGAACGTGACCACATGGACTTCCAATGGTTCGAGAACGCTGCGGACTCCCTGGGAGCGGTCGGCATAGCCCCCCATCCGTTCACCGGCAACGACCTCGAGTCGCTGTGCGCCGTGTCCGACTCTCACGCACTCTCACCTGCCTCGAAGACGTCCGTACGCTCGCGCAGGTAGGCGACGACCGAGGCATACGGCCATCCGCCTCGCATCAACGTCAGGCCACCTTCCAGAGGGGAACTCATGGGCTCGACGAGCTCGAGCCCTCGCGCCCCGAGCTCGTCTCCTAGCCGACGGCGAAGGAACTCACCGGAGCCGACAAGCCGACCCGAGTGGGAGACGAGCCGGCCTGCGTCAGGCTGTCGCGTCGCAGCGGCTTCCGCCACAGCCACGAGGTCTTCCACGGCCGCTTCGCAGATGGCGTGTGCGACATCGTCCCGGTCTGCCGCGTCGACGACGAAGCGCGCGAAGCTGGAGACTCGTGCGGCGAGCTGCGGGTCGCGGTAGAACTGCTGCAGGCTTGCCAAATCCGTGCCCCCTACCGTGTCTGGGAAGTTCTCAGTGAGTGCGGTGCGCCGGCCCACTCCGTCGAGCGCAGCCGCCGCGGCCCGGAGACCAGCGAGTCCGATGGCGTACCCGCTGCCCCTGTCGCCGAGGATCGGGCCCCAGCCATCGAGGCTCGTGTACCCACCGGTGGCGCCAACGGCGAGGACGTTCGTGCCCGTGCCGACACAGAGCACCGTGCCTGGGCCGTTCAAGGCCCCGGCGTGTGCCAGGTAGACGTCCTCGACTACCAGGGCAGGACCCCGCAAGAGCACTTCGAGCCGCCGCGTCAGCTGCCGTCTAAGCCCGATATCGCCGGGAACTCCAGTCAAGCCCGCAACCACGCCCGTCACGTGAGTCGGAAGCTCGATCGCCGCGGCCGCTTCACGGATGGCGGCGACGATGCGATCGACTCCGTCCTCGCCCGGCTGATAGACCATGCCCGCGCCGACCCCGACCTGCCGGTGGTCCCCGGCTGCTACGAGGAGACGTAGCTGTGACTTGCCGCCGTCGATGCTGATGAACGTGTCGTGTCCGGTCACCGCGACATTCCCGCCGTGAGCCCGGAGACGATGTATCGAGTCGCCAGTGCGAAGACGATCGCCAACGGAACAAGTGCGATGACCAGACCAGCAAACAGGGTCGCCCGGTCAGCGGCGTACTCCCCGAAGAACCTGGTCAGGCCCACGGGCACGGTGTACTTCTCGTCACTGCGCATGAGCACCAGCGGGTAGAAGAAGTCATTCCAGGTCGGGGCGAACTGAAAGACCGTGACCACTGCGAGCGCCGGCCTCATGAGCGGCAATGCGATCGACACGAACATACGCCCCTCGTTGGCCCCATCGAGCCGCGCTGCCTCTTCGAGCTCGACCGGAAGGCCACGCATGAACCCCATGATCACGAAGATCGAGAACGGAACGCCGCTTGCCGCGTAGAGCAGGACAAGGCCGATCCGGCTGTCGATGAGCCCCAAGGATTGGTACATGTAGAAGACTGGCAAGAGCCCCAACTTCGCCGGGATCATGATGCCGGCGATGAAGAACGCCGCCAGAAACGCGCGGGCCCGGAACTGCCATCGAGACAGCGCATAAGCGGCCATCGCGGAGACCGCAACGCACAACGCCACGGACGCGGCCGTGATGCCGAGAGAGTTCACGAAGTAGGTCGACAGCGATGCCGTCTCCCAGGCCCGCTGATAGTTGTCGAGATTGAGCGACGTCGGCAGGCCCACCGGCTGCCGCAGGATGTCAGCGTTTGGCCGGAACGAACCCACCAGCACAAGCAGGAGCGGACCGAACGCGATGGCGGCATAGAGCCATAGCAGCACCTGGACGCCGAGCCTCCGTCCGCCGACACCGCGCTGTGCGGCTGGTGGATCGGACCGCTTCGATGCTGTCGGCGTCCCTCTTGCTGTCGCGGACAGGAGTGCTGTCACGGGGTCACCTCCCGGCGCCTGAGGAACCGCTCAAGAGCAATGGAGACGCCGAATATGAGCACGAAGATCATCATTGCAAGCGCCGAGGACTCCCCGACCGCGTTGGCGCCACCCTCGAACGCCGTCCGGTAGTAGAGGAGCCCGAGAACGTCCATGGCACCTCCCGGGCCACCGTCAGAACCGCCTAGCGCGTAGACGAGGTCGAAGATGTTGAAACAGCCGATGAACGTGAGAACCGTGATCACACCAATCGCAGGCGTGAGGAGCGGGAACCGGACGCTCCAGAATGTACGCGTGGCCGACGCTCCGTCGAGCGACGCGGCCTCCTCCAGCTCCTTCGGGATTCCACAGAGTGCCGCCAGGAAGATCAGCATGGGGCCGCCGATCCATTGCCAGGCGTTGACGAGGATCAAGATCGGGAGCGCCGTACCGGGTACACCGAGCCAGGGCCTGGCCCACGAGTCCAGGCCGATCGAGTCCAACATGTAGTTGATCGGCCCGAACGACGGGCTCAACAACAGCGACCAGATGTAGCCGACGATCAGAGGGCTGATCAGGTACGGCAGGGAATAGACCGCCTGGAAGAAACGCTTGCAGCGTGGGTTCCGGTAGAGCATCACCGCCAGACCCAGGCCGATCGTGTTCTGGATCGCCATCGTGCCGATGAAGAAGAGCACGTTGTGCCACAGCGCGACCGGGATCTCGTCACCCAGCGGATACCGGGTCAGGACCTCCTGGTAGTTGCCGAGCCCGGCGAACTCCGCTTTCCGAGTCCCCTCCCACCGGTAGAAACCGTAGTAGAACGCGGTCACCAGCGGGAAGACGATCAGCAGGCCGTACAACGTCAGGGCAGGCAAGCAGAATCCGGCGATCCAGCCCATTGGTGTGCGGTTGGCGCGAAAGCGTGGTCGGCTCCGCGCCGATCGCTTCGGCCCCGCGGCTAGGACGTCGGCTCGAACCATTGGTCAACGCCTTGCTGAATGTGGTCCCCGGCCTGCTGGGCCGACGACTGGCCGAGTACGAAGTTGGAGAGCCCTTCCGAGGCAAGGTCCCACGCCGTCGGCTCGCCGCTCGAGAAGTACGCGTACGTGACGTACGGGCTGGGGTTGGCCAGGTGCGCTTCCAGCGCTTGCGCGAGGAGCTCGTCACTGGGCTCGACACCTGGAACCGCACTGATCTGGCGCAACTCGTCGGTGAAGGCCTGCCCGAACTCGGGCGTGGCCATCCAGCGCACCAGGTCGAGGGCGGCCTCCTGGTCCGGAGACTTCGCGGAGACTCCGAACGAACCATCCACGTAGCCGGGGACAAGGGTCTCCGAGACGGCTGCGTTCGGGGGTGGGGGAACGTTGAAGATTCCCAGCTCGAGGTCGGGATTCGCTTGAGCGAAGACGGCAAGCTCCCAGATTCCACCTGGGAACGTGGCGGCCTTGCCGGAAGTGAACAATGCCTGTGCGTCGGCGTAGTTCACGCCTTCGAACTTGTGCTCCCAGAACTGACTGGTGTCCTTCCACGTCGTGAGTGAGTCGACCCAGGGCTTGTGGGTGAACGTGGCCTTCCCGGCAAGCATCTGCTCAAGATAGGCGTACCCCCCGTACGTACTCGCGCCGAAGATCTCCTGCTGGATCGGCAGCATCCACGTATCAGTGACCGTCGCCGCCAGCGGGATGACCCCGGCGTCTTTCAGGGTGGTGAACGCCGTGATCATGTCGCCCCAGGTTTCGGGCGGAGTGATCCCGTGGTCGTCGAAGATCGCCTTGTTGTAGATCACGTGCAAGGTCTGCAGAGCGAACGGCACACCGTAGATCTGCCTGTCGTCCACGCCTCGCGCGCCGTCCAGGATCTCCTCGGGAAACTTCGCCAATCCCTTGACCTCGTCATCGAGAGCCACGAGGCTCTCGGAAGCGACGAGCGGCTGAAGCAAGCCATACGAGCGCAACTGTGCGACGTCAGGTCCGCTCTTGTCGGACAGGCCGGTGCGAAGGATGGTGTCGTACTCGTCAGCCTTGTATGGGACGTACTCGACGGTTACGCCCGGGTGCGCGTCCTCGTAGATCTGAAAGATCTTCTCGTAAGCGGCGACATCCTCCTGCCGCCACCCCCAGACCTCCAGGGTGGTCTCGTCGCCGCGACTACTGGTGTCGGGGCCACCCTCCGACGCGCTCGGGCTGCATGCCCCGATGCCGAGAGCCAGCGCCCCGAGGACGGCGAGTACGCCGCATCGCCTGCCGATCATGTGGATCTCCTGGTCGAATGGATGACACCTGAGAGGGCAGAGTAATACTGGTCTATACCGCCGTCAATTGTCTGAGACGGTTGGGAGTCCGTCGTACGATTGACGTCCGCCTGGTCAGTAAGGAGCTGCACCATGCCAAGGCCGCGACACGAACTCCACCCCACCGCTCCGGATGTGTTCACCGCAGAACCGGACGGCCCGAAGGGCCAGCACATCAAGGACGTGCTGGCCGCACTGGTGCTGGAGTCCCGTGACGGTTCCCTGCTCCCCTCTGAACGCGTGCTCGCAGAGCGGTTCAGGGTGGCGCGCATGACGGTTCGCGGGGCGATCGGCGAGCTCGAGGACCGCGGGCTGGTCCGTCGCGTTCCCGGCCGCGGAACCTTCGTGCAACATCCCACCCTGACACATTCCGAGATCTTCAGATCCTTCAGCGAGGACATGCGCAACCGCGGCATGGCGCCCGGCTCCCGAAGCTTTCGGGCACGGACTCGCCCCGCGACGCGTGAGATCGCAATGCGGCTCGGCATCGAACCAGCAGCGTCGGTGCACTCCATCGAGCGGGTCCGCACCGCCGACGGCATCCCCATGGCCCTGGAACGGACGAACCTTTCAGCCGATCGCTACCCGGACCTACTCGCGGTGATGGGACGCGACCAATCCCTGTACGAAGTGCTGGCCAGAGTGTTCGGCGTACGCCTGGAGTCGGCCGAGCAGACGGTGGCGATCGCACGACTGAGCCCTGCCCAAGCCAAGCGGCTGGAGGTTCCCGAGTACGACTCCGCGTTCCTCATCGAGCGTGTGTCGGTCGACAACATGGGCAACGTCGTCGAGTTCGGCCGGTCGCTCTACCGAGGCGACCGCTACGCCATCCAGATGCACGTCAGTCGCCCAGCCGAGTAGTGCATAAACGACTCCTCCGCACGTGGTGAACGACCGGCGAACACCACCGTCGCCGGCTTCCGCTCCCTTGCCTGCGCCTCGACAGGGTGCTACGTTCCGGTGAAAATACCGGTCTAGACAGGAATCACCCACCTTGGAGGAGGCGTGATGAGGATCAAGCTGGTGGTCATGGCTGTGGCCGCTTGCGCGGCGCTCGCCGCTCCGGCCGCGACCGCGGCCGCGACAACCGAGGCTTCCGACGGTGCGACGTCGCAGCCGCAGGAGCGAGGCATCCGATTTCTGGACTTCAACTTCGCGGGGAACGGCTTCAACGGGGGCAGCACCGGAGCGCCGGTGGCCGACGCCGTGGAGAAGATCTCCAGCCAGGAAGCGGAAATCATCGGCCTCAACGAGATGTGCTACACGCAGTGGGTCGCGCTGCGGGACCAACTGAAGGCGAAGCCGGGGTATGCGGGCCTGACCGAGCACGTCGTGGTCACCAACTACAACATTCCCAACTGCTACGACCCAGTCGTCAACCCCGGTGGGTGGTACGTCATGGGCCTGCTCAGCAAGTACGACTCGGAGCGGGTCATGTTCGGCGACACGCCGTACCTGGACCTCGGCTACCACTACCGTCAGCGATTCCGCAAACTCGTCTGCGGCGACGTCTCCGTTCCGGACGCTGCCGTGATCCGCGCCTGCGTGACTCACACCGAGGTGCCGCTGCCGCTCATCAACGAGACCTCGTTCCCGAACAACCCAGACCTCGTGGACGATCCAAATTACGGGCGTTCGATCAACTACGCGCAGGCCAAGGTCATCGCCGAGGCGATCACGCCGATGGCGAGGCAGATGCCCGTGGCCCTGCTCGGCGACTTGAACGAGCTCCCGTTCCTGCCCTCCCTCGACTTCTTCTACGCGCATTGCGAGGGCGACGGGGTCTTCGAGGAAGTCGACGGCCGGGATCCGCGATGGCGCGGCAACATCCGTCACTTCAACCTCGGCACCGAGGACTGCCCCCTTCGACAGGGCGAGTGGACTATGGGCGCCGAGGGAGCCCCAGACATCTACGACAAGCCGTACTCGAGCAACCGGCACATCGACTACATCTTCGTCGACCAACGACACTTCAAGGTCGGCGAGGACTCCGGCTGGGTGATCTCCACACCGTTCTCCGATCACCGCATCGCCGTCGGTGACGTGACCTTGAAGTACTGAGGAGACCGCCATGCGCCATAAGAGGAGCACGCTCGTGGCCGCGAGTCTCGCGGCACTCATCCTGCCCGTCGCACTCGCCGCGCCGGCAACCGGCGCCGGCGAGTCGCAGGAACACTTCCGGATCCTGCCCTTCCTGCAGAGCCCCAGCGCCTCGGAGATCCGAGTCACGTGGTTCACCGAGAACGGCGAACCCGGACGGTTGACCATCAGCGGCCCAGGTCTCAACAGAAACCTCACCTACGACGTCGCCGGAGAGCTGCAACCAGCGCTTGCGTACACCGATGCCGAACGCTCCCAGCAGATCCCCGGCCTCGAGCAGGGTTCATGGCTGCTCGGGGCGGACAGCTACAAGCACACCGAACTCATCGACGGCCTCCGGCCTGGCCACCGATACGAGTACACCGTGCAGCAAGGAGAATCGACCTTCCAGGGTCGGTTCGAGACCGCCCCGACCGCTGACGACTGGCAGCATCTCCGGCTGATCGCCATGTCGGACTCGGAGACCGAGCCGCGAGGCCGGGTGCAGAAGCGGGAGTGGGCGCCGGGCGCCGTCGCGGATGACGGGGACGCTAGGCCGTCCGCCGAGCCGGGGTCCGCCTGGGATCAGGTCCACGGGACAACCACCCTGTCAGGGACACGCGTCCTGCGGTATCCGCTCACCGAGGACGAGGGCCTGCGCAGGAACCTCGCTGCCGTCGAGCAGCGGTCGCCCGATGCCGTGCTGTTCGCCGGTGATCTCGTCCAAGGCGGCGGATACCAGCCGGGGTGGGACGAGTTCTTCCGCCACACGGCCGGGCCTGGCGGCGACCTGCTGACATCGGTGCCGATCCTGCCCGCCTTCGGAAACTGGGAGAGCTTCGGCGCCGTCAACGGCGGCTACGGAACCCCCTCTGACCGGACGCCGGTCGTCCGGTCCCGCGCGAAGTTCCACGCCTACTTCGACGGGCCTGGCAACGGGACGCCGCAACATCAGGACAACTACTACCGAGTCGACTACGGTCCTCTCACCATCCTGACGCTGGACAGCAACAACGGGGAGCCGGATGACAGCGCCGCGCGCTACGCGCCCGAGGAGAAGCTGACCGGACGTCAATTCACCGGCCCGGGCACCGACACGCAGGAGAACTTCACCCGCGAGGAGTACGAGAGCGCGGGCGGCACCGACCTGTCCGACTACAACCCCGGCAGTCAGCAGTGGAACTGGGTCGAGCGGCAACTGATCGACGCCAGGGCCAACGGCCAGATCGTCCTCGTCCAGTTCCACCACGTCCCCTACAGCTCTGGTGAGCACGGACTACCCATGAATCACGTGCTCACCTCGGGCCAGGGCGGCACCCCCATGCGGGTGTACCACCCGCTGTTCGAGCAGTACGGAGTCGCGGCCGTGATCTCCGGGCACAGCGAGATGTTCGAGCGCAGCTTCGTCGACTCGAACGGCGACGGGCTCGGCGTCCACTACTACGACGTCGGAGTGTCCGGAGATGGTCTCCGTGGTATCCGCCGCGAAGGAGCGTCGCTCGACAGCGCGCCGCTCGGCTACAACCCGTTCAGCCAATGGACCGCGGACCAGAGCGAGCCCGAACGATGGGCGGTCGTCGACGGTATGCCGAAACTGCTCGCTGGTGGCAAGCACTACGGCCATCTGGAGATCAACGTCAACCGTCTCCGCGGTGACCGCGAGCGAACCGCACAGATCAGGCTCACACCGGTCCATCTGTTCCCAGTCCTCGACGAGGACTTGGACGTGGCCCGGACCGAACGCCGCACCTACCACGACGGGATCGTGATCGACATCGACCGCGAAGGCAGACCCATCAGGTGAGTACAAGCGGGCGACCTGAAGCGTCCCGGGTTTGGTGCACTGTCGGTTACGTGTGAGTGGCTGGTCGGCCGTCTCGGGTTGATGCATGGTAGTTGGCTTCGTACTCGGCTGGTGGTTGCCGGTCGAGTCGGTGCATGAGGCGGTGTGTGTTGTACCAGTGGACCCAGTCGGCGGTGATGGTTTCGACGTCGCCGAGGCTGGTGAGTGGTCCTGGTCGGAAGGGTGAGTCGGCGCGGATGCATTCGTGCTTGTAGAGCCCGATCGTGGTCTCGGCGAGGGCGGTCTCGAACGCGTCCCCGACGCTACCGATCGAGGGGATCATTCCGGCCAGCAGGAGCGATTCGGCGAAGCGTACGCTGGTGTACTGCGAGCCGGCATCGGAGTGGTGAATCGTGTGGCCCAGCAAGGGATTTCCCTGCCTGGCACGGAACGCCGCGGCTTGGGCGATCGCAGCCTGGACGAACCTGGTGTGCTTCGAGGTCGAGCACTCCCAGCCGACGATCCGCCCGGCGAACGCGTCGATCACGAACGCGGTGTAGACGAACACGCCGGTGACCAGCCGCACGTAGGTGAAGTCCGCGACCACAAGCCGGTTCGGTGCGGACACCCGGAACTGGCGGTCGACCAGATCCGGGGCACGGTCTGCGGCCGGGTCCGGCACAGTGGTGCGAACCTTGCTGGCCCGGCGCACGCCCTGCCAGCCGCCTGCCCGCATCAGCCGCTCCACCGTGCACCTGGCGACCCCGATGCCTCGACGGTTCAGGTGTGCCCACATCTTCAGCGACCCGTACAGCGGCTCCGGCGGACGTCGACCATGCTCGTCACCGACGTAGTAGCCGGCCAGCACCTCGGTGATCGTGGCATCCCACAGATCCCGCTTGCTCGGTGCTCTCGATGCCCAGACGTAGTAGGTTCTCGGGGCGATCTGGCAGCCGTGCCCAGACAACACACGACAGATCGGAGCGACCCCGAACCGAGCCCTATGCTCGGCGATGAACTGACAGATCATCGAACTCGCGGGTCGCTCTCCCGCACGAAGAAACTCGTCGCAGCCTTGAGGATCTCGATCGTCTGCTCCAGCTCGGCGTTACGGCGCTTGAGCTCCCGAATCTCCCTCGCGGTGGCGGTCGTCGTCCCGTCACGATCACCGGAATCGACCTCGGCCTGACGCAGCCACTTTCGCAGCGTCTCCGGGTTCATCCCCAACCGCCCAGCGACCGTCTTGATCGCCTCCCACTCCGAGGCATAGTCATCGGGCTGATCGGTGGATGCTGTAGACGGCCCGCCCGTCTACAGCGAGCGGCCCGGGTTGCTCACATTTTGCGCACGTAGGCATTGCATCTGATTCATATCAATGGCCATCGGATTGGATATTGCCTGCGTTTGTTGAGCGGCAGTTGGCAGTGGATGACAGCGGTCTTGTCCTGATGGTCTGCCTGCTTCCCCCTACGGAGTAGAAGGTCGATCAGACGAGCCCAACGATCAACGTGCGGCCCTGCCGGGGACCGATCTGTTTCATCTAGTGCCGCGCCAACTGGGGTTGTGTCGTAATCGTGTCGCCTTGTGTGAGGCCGTTTGGTGCTCGAGGCTTGCGTGTGGAGGCGGTCGTGTGGCGCGCAAGCCGGAGGTGTTCGCGCGGGAGTTGTCGGTTGATGAGGGTCGGCGGTTGCAGCGGATCGCGCGGTCGTCGAAGCAGCCGATCCGGTTGCGGCGGGCGGCGATCGTGTTGGCGTCGGCGGCGGGTCGGCCGGTGCCGGATATCGCCGAGTTGTTTCAGACATCGCAGGGCTATGTGCGGCGAGTGATCCACGACTGCAACGAGCACGGGTTCGGTGCTTTGGACCCAAAATGGAGCAGCGGGCCGAGAGCACGGATCGGCCCGAGCGTGCGTGAGCGGATCTGCCGCATCGCCTCGTGTCACCCGACCGAGCTGGGGTTGCCGTTCACTCCCCCACTGTGACGCGACCCCGACGAGGATCGGCCCTTCCCGCACTGGGGTCGGATGGCTCGGTTCTCACCTACTGGTCGACCTGCTGGATGCCGGGCACTCCCGCCTCAAGGTGGACGCGAGCCGCGGTCTCCAGTGGTGCACCGGGTTGGCTGACGTACGGCACGATCCGATAGTCGGTACGCCAAGTCTCCGGCGAAACCTCGCATCGGACGTATCCGCGCTGGGAGTTGTGGAACTTCATGTGGGGGTTCTCGCGCAACCAGATCTCCCCGAGCGCGTCCGTCGGCTGGCCGTCACGGCCCGAACTGATCGACGTACCAAGGAACTCGCTGCCGATCGTGGCGGACGACGAGTCGTTGAAGTCGATCTTCAGATCGGCGGCGACGCTGCGGTGGGCGTCCCCGGTGAGGATGACGAAGTTCTCGACGCCACGGTCGCGGACACCGTCGAACAAGCGCTGGCGCGCGGCGGCATACCCATCCCACGGGTCGAGGCCCCAGCGCACCTCCGGTCCGTCGGTGTGGTCCGCCTGCATCATGAAGACCTGGTTGCCCACGACGTTCCACGTCGCGTCGGAGCGGCCCAGCCCATCGAGTAACCACTGTTCCTGCTCCGGGCCGAGCATCGTGCGCTGCGGATCGTGCCGGTCGTCGGGATCGGTGACCTGGACGTCGCGGTACTGGCGGGTGTCCACCATAGACAGCTGCGCCAGCTGACCAAAGAACAGCCGGCGGTAGAGCTGCATGTCCGGACCTTCCGGCCGGGACGCCAGCCGCAACGGCTGGTTCTCGTAGAACGCCTGGAACGCGGCCGCGCGACGCTGGAGGAAGACCTCCGGATCCTGGTCTGGCTCGCTGTCGGGTTGCGAATGGCTACCGGCCCAGTTGTTCTCCACGTCGTGGTCGTCGAGCGTGACGATCCACGGGAACGCCGCATGGGCGGCCTGGAGGTCCGAATCGAGCTTGTATTGGCCAAAGCGTACGCGATAGTCGGCAAGGGAGAAGACTTCACGCGCGGGGAGATGGCCGCGGCCGATGGAGCCCTGTGCGCCGCCCTCATAGATGTAGTCGCCGAGGTGCACCACGAAGTCGAGATCATCCCGGGACATGTGCCGCAGCGCCGTGAAATGGCCTTCAGGGACGTTCTGACAGCTGGCGAAGGCGAAGGACAGCGAGGAGAGCACCGCATCGATCGCAGGTGCAGTCCGCGTGCGACCGGTGGAGCTGACGTAGTCGCCAGTACGGAATCGGTACCAGTACTCCCGGTCGGGCCGCAGGCCACTGACCTCAACATGGATGGAGTGGCCGAGGTGCGGTGTGGCCTCGGCCCCGCCCGCGCGGACGACACGGCGGAACAACGAGTCCTCGGCCACCTGCCAGTTGACCGGGACCACACTGTCCGGCATCCCACCCATGCCGTCCAATGAGGTCGGTTCGGGAGCCAGTCGCGTCCACAACACCACGCCGTCCGGACGCGGATCGCCCGAGGCGACCCCCAGGGTGAACGGATTACTCGGAAAGCGCGGGCTCGCCCAGGCCCTGCTGGACGAGGTCATCGCCGCCGTCAGCGCCAACGTGAGCGCACCGCCGCTCGCCATCGCAACGAACTGGCGCCTGCTGGACATGAGGCGTCTGCTCGCCATGCTTGTGCCCCTTCTCGCGACGTGTCGAAGTCGTGGGAGGGCATCACCTGACGGACGTCAGAGCCGCATCTCGCTGTCCCAACCCGCAGGGACTGTACTGGCGTAAACCACGCAGGTCAGCAGACACAAGGTGAACTCGTCCAAAACGGTCTGGCGCACCGCGGATCGTTGCTTCGGACGAACCTGTTCGTGCGACCTTCGCGGCTTGGCCCTGCGTGTGGCCGCAGCACTGTCCTGGCGGACCGAACGGCGCCTGCGGCAACACGTATCCGAGCCTCGTCGTGCTGGGTTTCCACGCGAAGCGGGAACAGACGGGCGCCAGAACCATCGGCTAGTCGAGGATTCCTACCGTCGTGTGCGCGCGCACCACTGGCAGCGTCGACTCGTCGAGAGGGCGCCGAGACGGACGGCGAAGGTGAGCTCCGCCCGCTGTGGTTGGACGACGATGCCAGTTTCCTCGCGCACTTCACGGACACGACCTGCTCCTCCACGATCGGAGGGAAGCGCATCATCAACGTTGCGGCTAGCCAGACTCAGCGGTGGTGCGGTGAGCCGAGCGCCAGAGCGGTGAACAAGGCTTGACCTGTCCACGTGCGCGTGCTCCTGTCTCGTTGGGATCGATGGTTGATCGTGGGGAGGGAACGTGGACGCTAGGCTGAATCGACGTAGGTTTCTCCAGGCCGGTGCGCTCGCCGCGAGCGTGTCCGCTGGCCTGTCGGGAGGGCAGCAACCGGCCGCCGGGGCCACCACCTTCCGCGGTGTCGCGAGACCAGAGCCGGAGGACGGGTATGACCTCTGGTTGCGTTACCGACTGGTCGGCGATGCCGGGCGGCTCGCCGAGTACCGTCACCTGCTGCCGGAGGTCGTCGTCGAGGGGGACTCGGCTCGGATCGGCTCCGTACGCACTGAACTGGGCAAGGCGTTACCCGGCCTGCTCGGACGCGACGTGCCCTTCGTCGAGGTGCCGACGCGACCGTCCTCGCTGGTCGTTGGTACCTGGGACGGTTCGCCCCTCGTTCGTTCGTTGGTGAGTCGCGGCGAGATCGAACGCGTCGGTCCGGAGGGATTTCTGATCCGGTGGCGGCTGGCTGGCGGTCGTCGCCATCTGGTCGTGGCCGGCACCGGTGGTGCAGGAGTACTCCATGGCACTTTCGCCTTGTTGCGCAGGCTGCAACGCCATCAGTCCCTGCGCGGCCTCGACGTCGACGAGCACCCTCGCATGCCGTTGCGGCTGGTCAACCACTGGGACAACCTCAACCGTAGTGTCGAGCGGGGCTATGCCGGGCGTTCCCTCTTCGACTGGAATGCGCTGCCGGCGCCCGACCCCCGCTACACCGACTACGCCCGCGCGCTCGCCTCTCTCGGCATCAACGGCACCGTGGTCAACAACGTCAACGCCAATCCGGCGTTCCTGACCTCGGACATGATCGTCCGCCTGGCCGGCCTCGCGGACGCCCTACGTCCGTGGGGTGTCCGCTTCCACCTGTCGGCCAACTTCGCAGCGCCGTTGGCCCTCGGCGAGCTGCCCACGGCCGATCCCCTCGACCCGGCCGTGCAGACCTGGTGGCGGGACAAGGCCGACGAGATCTACGCCGCCATCCCGGACTTCGGTGGCTTCCTCGTCAAGGCAAACTCCGAAGGCCAGCCGGGACCGACCGACTACGGACGTACGCATGCCGACGGCGCCAACGCCCTCGCCCAGGCAGTCCATCCGTACGGCGGAATCGTCATGTGGCGCGCGTTCGTCTACGACGCGAGCGACGGTGATGTCTCCACCGATGCCTACGAGACGTTCACGCCACTGGACGGTGAGTTCGCCGAGAACGTCGTCCTGCAGGCGAAGTACGGCCCGGTGGACTTCCATATCCGGGAGCCCGTGCATCCACTCTTCGGAGCGATGCCACAGACGAACATGATGCTCGAGCTGCAGATCACCCAGGAGCACACGGGCCACGCGACCGACCTGTGCTACCTGCCCACCTGGTGGTCCCAGGTTCTCGACTTCGACACCCGGGCGCGCGGGAAGGGCACGACCGTGGCACGCGTGGTGGACGGCACGGCGTACGACTACGCCCACTGCGGTGCGGCAGGTGTGCTCAACTGGGGCGACGAGCGAACCTGGTCCGGTCACCATCTCGCCGCCGCCAACGCACATGGCTACGGCCGGTTGATGTGGGATCCATCGACCCAACCGGCCGAGATCGCCCGCGAGTGGACCGAGCTCACCTTCGGCACCGACCCCGCCGTGGTCGAGCCGGTCCGCCAGATGCTGCTCGGCTCGTGGCAGACGTTTGAGAACTACACCTCACCGCTCGGCGTCGGCAACATGGTCGCGGCCTCCGGCGGGCACTACGCCCCCGACCCGGTGGGATCGCAGTCGGCGCACCGCTCCGACGCCGACGGCACCGGATTCGACCGCACGGCGGCGACCGGCACCGGCTTCACCGCGCTCTACCACCAGCCGTGGCGGCAGGCCTACGAATCGCTCGCGGACTGCCCCGACGAGTTGCTCCTCTTCATGCACCATGTGCCGTACGACCATCGGCTGCACTCCGGTCGTACCGTCCTCGACCACATCTACGAGACCCACTTCGCCGGCCTCGCCACGGTCGAGGACTACCGCAAGACCTGGGGTGAACTCGCTGACCGCATCGACGAACGCCGGCACGCGGAGGTTCTCGCGCGGTTCGATCAGCACGTCGGCCACGCCACCGCGTGGCGGGACAGCATCGTCGGCTACTACTTCGAGTTGAGCCGGCGGCTCGCGACGAACCGTTCGTGGGTCCAGATCACGGTGCCGCCGGAATCCGAACTCCTGTTGGGCGGTTGGCCAACGCGGGTGCCGATGAGGGCGGGGAACGCCTCACCCGACCGGCTGGATCTCACCGCCCGCGTCGACGTCTCGGACGCACCCGGTGGACCTGACGGTTGGACCGCCCGGACGGCGGCCGCCGCAGTCTCGTCGCAGGAGTTCGCGACCCTCGTCCCCACCGTGGTCCCACCCGCGGCGGGACTCGACGCGACGCTTGACCTCGACGTCGCCGCCGGCGACCTGCCGGTCATCGGTGCGACCGGCGTCGCCTTCTCCGTGGCGCCGGCCGCGCAGCTGTGCCACCTCGCCCTCGACGCGGGCGGGCCGAGCAGTCCGGTGTTCACGTCGTACGCCCGCCTCACCCCGAACGACGCCTGGGACGCCGACCGCGGCTACGGCTGGGTGGGTCCGCCGCCGGAGTTCCGCGACCGGGGCAGCGGACTCGACCCGCTCCGGCGCGACTTCTGCAACGCCACCCGGCCGGCCACCCTGCGGGTGCGGGTGCCGGCGGGAACGCATGAGGCGTACCTCCTCGTCGGGGACGTCGTGGGCTCCGCGCCCACCGTCATCTCCTCGGGCGGTGTCGAGCTGGGCCGCAGCGATCCCCTGCCCGGCGGGGTGTTCGCCTGGGTCCACTTCCCCCTTGACGGTGAGGCCGCCGGTCGCGACGTGGACCTCGAGCTCGCCAGCCTGCCCGGGGAGCACTGGCATCTGAACGCGTTCGCGATCGTCGACGCCACCGCCGCGCCGCCGCCGGTCGTCGTGGGCGCGGTGTCCGAACCCAGCCTGCGGCTGCTGCCCGGTGAGCCGACACCGGTGCGGTTCTGGCTCTACAACTTCACCGACGCCGATCAAGCGATCGAGCCGGTCCTCAGCGTCGCCGACGGTTATTCGGCCGAGCTGGAAACCCCGCACGTCGATGTACCAGGCGGTGGGGATGTCGAGGTGACGCTCACGGTCACCCGGGATCCCGCGACTGGCGGCGCCGGCGAACTGACGGTCACCATCGACGGCGACTCCCGCACGATCGGCCTCCAACCGGTCGACAACTGGCTCGTCGCCGCACAGCTGTCCGCGTCCAGCACCCACGCGCCATCGTCCGTCGCCAACCTCAACGACGGGAACACCGACTCTGAGCAGTGGGGTGGTGGTGGCGCAGGCGGATGGAACGACGGTACGCCCGGCGTCTTCCCCGACTCGGTCACCGCAGCCTGGCCGCATCCCGTGCCGCTCGGTCGGGTGACCGTGCACACGCTGGACGCGGAGGCGTTACCGGCTTCCGTGTACGGCGTCCGCGACTACGACGTCGAGATCCATGCGGTGGGTGGCGAGTGGCAGGTCGTGGCCGAGGTGCGTGGCAACACCACCGGAGCGGTAGGGAGCAGCTTCGACCCGACCGAGACCGACGCCCTGCGGATCGTCGTCCACGACAGCAACGACCATGCGTACAGCCGCCTCGTCGAGATCGAGGCGTTCAGCAGCTGAACGGACCGACGGGGCCGAGACCGAACGACGAGGGAGAGCGGTGTCATGGACAACGAGCGGCGGCCGGCACGGCTGGATCGTGCGACGTTCCTGAAGGTAGCCGGCGGGGTGGCCGCCGGCGGCGTGCTCGCTCCCTGGTGGCCGGCCGCCAGCCAGGTGCTGGCCGAACCGGCAAGCGAGAAGCTGCGCGTGGACCTGTCCGAGCCAGCGGGGAAGCCGACCTACTCCGCAACCGGTTTCCTGCACGGCCTCGGCGAGGACGGTACGCAACCACCGGACCCGTTGCTGCTTCCGTTGAAGGCGAAACTCTTCCGTGGCGGCGGGTCTACCCTGCCGGGCGGGGCGTGGTCGAAGGGCGGATACGACGGATACGCGGTGCGGTGGCAAAACGTCGTCGACCGTTACCGCCGGGTGGCGCCACCGCCGATCGAAGCCGAGTACTGCATCGTGCTGAGCGACCTGTGGGGCGCGGAGGGCGTCACGCTCCAGCCGACCGATCCGTACCCCGGCGACGACGGCGACTGGACGAGCTGGGAACGATTCCTCACCCAGCTCGTGAGCGACGCACACGCCGCGCGGCTGGACCCGGACCGGATCCAGTACGAGATCTGGAACGAGCCCGACTTCGGCGACCACTACTGGCCCCGCCCGTGGGAGCAGTACGTCCAGACGTGGCAACGAGGCGTGCGCCTGATCCGCGCGTTGGATCCGCGAGCCCGCATCGTCGGGCCGACCTTCACCCGGATGACGACCTCCGGCGACGGCGGCCACATGGACGACTGGCTCGACATGGCCGTCGCGAGCGACACCGTACCCGACATCCTGGCCTGGCACGACCTGATCCCGAACCGCGACCCCGTCGACCAGGCAGGGCTCGCCCGTCAGCTCCTCGCCGAGCGGGGCCTCGCCGGCGTCCGCCTCGAGCTGAACGAATACCTCCCAGGCGGCCAGCTCAATCCCGGCTTCAACGCGTGGTACATCGCCCGGCTCCAGCGGTCCGGGATCGACTACACGGCACTCGCGATCTACGGGCCATGCTGCATGTTCCCGCTCCTCGACGGCCTGCTCGTCGACGTCGACGGCGAGCTGGTGACCGACGCGCGCTGGTGGGCGTACCAACGGTACGCCTCCATCACCGGAACGCTCGTGACCACACGCCCCACCGGCGATGTCGACGCCGTAGCAGGTGCGGACCCGGAGAACCGGCGGGTGCGGGTCCTTGTGGGCAACCGGATCGGCGCCGCCAGCGGCGAACTCGCCTCGCCCTTCTCGGTCACAATCGACGGCCTTCGACACGCTCAGACCTACCTCCTTCGCGGCGGCAACATCCCGATACGGCTCGAACGCATCCCCCACAAGGCCGTACTCAGCGAACCCGAAGCCGTCAAGGACATCGACCTCACCCCCAAGGGCGGCGAAGTGACCATCACCTTCGACTGGGCGGACCCACGGGATGCCTACGTCCTCACATTGGGCAAACACGAGACCGACCTGCCCGCCTACGCCGTGGTCGAGGTCCTCCCCGAGCGCCCGGTGCTGCTGCCCGGCGAGCCAACAACCGTGACGTTCCGGATCCGCAACTACACCGACACCGACCTGACGCTCGAACCGAGAGTGTCAGTGCCGGACGGGTACACCGCCGCCACGGCTGCATCGGTCACGGTGCCCGCGGAGGGAGATGCCGAACTCCAGGTGACCGTGACCCGTGCGACGACCGATCTTCGCGAGGTGGAGCTGCGCCTCGACGTCGGCGACTTGATGTCGCTGGTGAGGCTCGAGCCAAGTGACAACTGGGTACGCATCGCCGAGATGACGGCGTCGAGTACGCACAGTCCGTCCTCCCCGGCATTCCTCAACGACGGCCGGACCGACCCCGACGATTGGGGCGGCGGCGGAGCGAACGGATGGAACGACGACACACCCGGCCAGTGGCCCGACACGATAACGGCGACCTGGACCCATCCGATCACCCTGAACCGCGTCGTCGTCCACACCCTCAACTCCGCCGTCTACCCCGCCTCGGCCTGGGGAGTACGCGACTACGACATCGAAATCCAGGCCAATGAGACCTGGCAGACCATCGCCCAGGTACGCGGGAACGTGACGGGCGTGGACGAAAGCAAATTCACCTCGGTCGAAACTGACACGTTGCGCATCGTCATCCACGACACCAACGACCACACTTACAGCCGCCTCGTCGAAATCGAGGGATACCACAGCTGACGGAGCGGCTCGAGCTCCGCCCCGTCGACACCCGGCGACGTCCTGGACAGCTGGGGTGAGGACCTCGAACTTCTGCGACCAGCGTAGGCCCCAAGGCGCACAGTCGGTGCTTTCGCTCAGCCGCGCCCGGGAGCAAAGTAGTCCAACAGGTTGAACGGGTACGGCTTGGGTTGCGTACTGACCTGCGCGAGCAGGTCCTGGTGCTCGTCACTCAGGCTCCATCCGCTGGCGCCGAGACTGGAGCGGACCTGTTCGATCGTTCGTGGGCCGATGATGGGGGCGGTGACGCCCGGCTGCTGCATCAGCCAACGAATGGAAACCTGTGGCACCGATCGTCCCGTCTCGGCTGCGACCTTCTCGACCGCGTCGAGGATGGTCCAGGTGCGTTCGTTGTTGTACTGCTCCCAGGACATGTCGAACGGTATGTCCGAGCTGTCCTGCACGCGGCTGGACTGCGGACGCGGCGCGTCGCGCTTGAACCTGCCCGACAGCCACCCGGCCCGCAAGGGACTCCAGGGCAGTACGCCGAGGCCCTCGGCAAGGCACACCTGCAGGGAGTCCCACTCGATCTCTCGGTCCAGCAGGTTGTAGAGCGGCTGCAGTGCGACGTAGCGGGCCCAGCCGTTGCGTTCGCTGAGGTCCAGCGCCTTCTGCAACTGCCATCCGGCGAGATTGCTGGCTCCGATGTAGCGAATCTTGCCTGCCGTCACCAGGTCGCTCAGCGCCGACAGTGTCTCAGCGATGGGTGTGGTCTCGTCCCAGGCGTGGGTGTAGTAGAGGTCGATGTAGTCGGTGCCCAGCCTCGACAGACTGGCGTCCACGGAGGAGAAGATGTTCTTGCGGCTGAGGCCGGTGTTGGCCGGACCGGCTGTCCATCTCCCCAGCAGTTTGGTGGCGATGACGAAGTCGTCCCGGTCGCGCCGGGCGAGCCAGCGCCCGAGCACCTCCTCCGACCGACCTTCGGTGTAGCCCTTGGCGGTATCGATGAAATTTCCACCCTGATCGGCGAACTCGTCCAGGATCTCGAAACTGGTCTCCTCATCACTGGGGCCGCCGAAGTACATGGCGCCAAGGCACAGCTCGCTCACTTTCAGTCCGGATCGGCCGAGCAGACGATATTCCATAGAGACAACGCCTCGTTTCTGTAGTCAACCTGGGTCGAGCCAACGCTATGACTTCGAGCGCGCTCCAGGTCAACTCACGTGCGAGCGCACCATCGGGAGGCAAATGGCGTGAGTCGACGGTAGCGAGCCGCTCGTCGGATGCCCGACTGGTGCGTTGACCGTGAGCGCCAGGTCAAATCGTTGGCGAGAGCGACTCTCCACTGGTAAGCAGGTCGCCATGCAGATCACCACTCGTCAGCCACCTGATCGTGAGGCGCGATGAGCCTGCCGAGTTTTGTGGTGATCGGGGCGATGAAGGCGGGCACCTCGAGCCTTCGTCACTACCTTGATGGGCATCCCGACGTCTTCGTGGGTCGCGGCGGAATGCTCGGCGAACCGAACTTCTTCGTAGCTGAGGACAACTGGCGCCGCGGCCGTGGCTGGTACGAGTCTCTCTTTGACGACGCCGACAGCGCGCTTGCGATCGGGGAGTGCTCTCCGTGCTATACGTGGGCCCACGTCTATCGCGGCGTGCCCGAGCGGATGGCACAGGTCGTTCCCGAGGCGCGTCTCGTCTACGTGGTGCGCGACCCCATCGCTCGCATGCGTTCGATGTACATGCACCAAGTCTCGGCCGGGCGGGAGAGGCGCCGCGCGAAGGAAGCTCTGCTGGATGAGCGTTATATCGGGCCAAGTTTGTACGGCTTCCAACTCGCGGCGTTTCTCGATCACTTCGATCGGAGTCAGGTCCTCGTGGTCGCGAGCGAGGTGCTTCGCGACAGACCGCGTGAGGTGCTGAGCGCGGTGTTCGCCCACCTCGCCGTCGATCCCGCCGCGGTCGACCTCGACAAGCGGCATCACGACCACCGTTCGATAGACAAGCCCGTCCCGCGCCTGCACGATCTCCAGTGGCTGCCGCGACGTCAGGTCAAGCTCCTTCCGCGGTGGCGACCTGATCAACGCACCGGGCTGGCTCGGTTCCTCACCACCCGACGTGCGCGCGCCGACGACTCCGCGATCCCGCGCGAACTCCGCGACCGGCTTGCCGAGCGACTGCTCCCCGACATCCGCGGCTTCGAGGATCTCCTCGGTCACGAAATACCCAGCAGTTGGAAGTGGACGACGGCGCATTAGTGGAAAAACCGTCCTCCAGGACAACGCGACTACCATTTCCGTCGCCAGCTTGAGACGTAAGAGCCTCAATACCCCTAACTGCTGGGTGTACCCATCGTCTTGTTCTCGTGCGGAAACTCGATGCCCGGAATCGGCTCGCGCAGGAATCCGCACAGCTTCTCCCACCCGTCGCCGGTGGTGATGTCCAGGACCAACAGACGCTCGGGATCTACCGTGCCGATCACCGCTTCATTGTGCTCGCGGAAGCGCTTCCTGAACAGGAACTCGTGTGCCACCGGCGATCCGTACGCGAGGTTGCGCAGCCGCCACCGAAACGTGTCTCTCACCGGGTCAGTGACCGGGTGCGCGCGGTTGAAATGGTGTCCTACGCTTCGCCACCACGCATCTTCAGGTCGTACCGTGAGGATCACGAGCAGGTCTGGATAGGCATCTACCAGCTCACGATAGAAGTAGGCGGTTGGCAGGTCGGTGACAGCGTCCACGTCGTCGTACAGTCGGAAGTTCGGATCGTTATCCACGCCGTAGATGATGTCGTTCAGCCGTTGCTGGTCGCAGTGAAGAGTTTCATATCCGAGGATGCCCAACGCGCGAGCGAGGGAGGTCGTACCGGTCTTGCTCAGTCCCGCCCCGAGAATCTTCATCCGATCATTCCCTCAATCGCCGTGACTGGCCGACGCAGCGTGACTCGTCGGGTTCCCGGTGGTGATGCGCGACCTCGGCTGGCCTATTGGTAGCCCCGTGCCTGGAGATGGTACAGCTCGGCGTAGTGGCCACCGGCGGCCATGAGCTCTGCATGCGTGCCGATCTCCGAGACGCGGCCGTGGTCGATGACAACAACGAGGTCGGCGGCGGCGACCGTGGAGAATCGGTGTGTCACCAGCAGCGGCGGACCTGCCCACGAGTTCGCGGAGTTCGTCGGCAACCTGTGAGAGGCGACCAGGCTGGGCTGGGTCATGGGTGAACCACGACCGCAGTCGCACATAGGTACTCATCGTTGGCAGTGTGGTTCAGGACCCGCTGCTCCGCACTCCGATTTGTCGACGGACTCCGCGCGACACCCGTCGAATGGTGAGCCGCGGCGGATGGCCCGGTGCGCTTACTGCGTGGTGAGGTGGATGTCGACAAACCGTGGGCGGTTGAAGTTGGCGTTCGTCTTGATCACGTCGAGCCCACCGGACGCGTTCACGTTGTACGAGATCGTCAGCGTGCCCGGCTTGCTGATGGCTGGGTGCGCGGCGATGTTGTACGGCGCGTACAAGCCTTCACCCGAATGCGCCTCCGGCGCGACATAGACCGCCTGGCGACCGTCGAACGGTCCGGTCGGTGAGTCTGCGACTGAGACGTAGATGGTGTCCCCGAGCAGCGAGTCGGAGGTGGTCAGCACCCACTTGCCTTCCACCGGCGTCACGCTGTACGACGCACCCATCTCCCGGGCAACGCGCGCCGAGGCGCCGGGATCGCTGGTCCACGTCTCGCCGGTGAAGTACGTCCACGAGTCGATGTCGGCAAGATGGCCGACGCGGGTGCGGGCGACGTGCATGTGCTTGTCGAGCCAGACGGATTCGACACCGTAGATGTAGAGGAACTGTCCACAGCGGACCACGTCGACGCCCCAGGCGACGTCACCATCCATCGGCACCGTTGTCACGGCATCGATGTCGAAGTCCTTGTCGAACGTGACCAGTGTGGTGCCGATCCATGCGAAGTTGAACGGTGGCGGATCGTCGGTGGGGCCCTGTTCGTACTCGAAGACCTGCAGTTTGCCGTCGTCGACGATGCCATCACCGTTCCACTGCCACAGCGGGCCGGCAAGGGAGGTCGGATCATCCCGGGTTCCGCCGGTGATGGTGAGGTCGGGCAGACCGTCACGACCGCCCAGGACGGCGGAGTTGTTGACGAGTCCAGGCGAGTCGCCGAGGCTCTCATCGTCGTTGACCGGGCCCAGCCAGGTGTCGTTGAACAGCCAGACGACCTGCTTCCCGGGCAGGAGGGTCGAATAGGTGCCGTCAGCCGCGGCCCAGCCGCCTTCGTTCTCCCAGCCCCCACCGCTGTTGCCGAACTCCCGCCACGCCTCGGTGAGCTCGACGTTGGCTGTCGCGTCCTCGACCACGACGTCCCTTCCCGTCGGGAACCCGATGCACGTCCCCGGCATGGGGTCCGTCGACCGCGGATCTGGACCGGTCGCTGATGCGGCAGTGGGAGCCAGAATCGCTGTCAGTGCCGCTGCGGCTAGGAGGGATACCCCACACCTGAACCGAAGTCGTTTCTGCATGAGGTACCTCCAGGCTTGGTGTCCCTGTGCACGCGAGCGCCGCGGCATGCGCGCCAGGACACAGTGTCAGGAGGTCGACCAGGAATGTCCACGCCGACGTCGAAGTAGGCCCGTCAGACGTCCTGAATCGGCTCACTGGAGGCCCTGCTGCGGGTCACGCCCCGCACATCGACGCTGTGGGGCCGGCATGCGCCGCCATCTGGTGTCGTGAGGCGCCGGGCTGGCGATTCACGGCGGGTTGCTGGTACTGATGCTTCTCGAAGCCGACCCGACACCTTGCTCACCTTGCTGACCCCGGAGGACCTCAGCTGTGGAGATCTGGATCAACCCGGCATGTTCGAAGTGCCGTGCCGCCACCAAGGCCCTCGACGAGGCCGGGGTCGTCTACACGGTTCGCCGCTACCTCGACGATCCGCCCACCGCGGACGAGTTGAACGATGTCCTGTCGCGGATGAAACTCGAGCCCTGGGATCTCGTTCGGCACAACGAGCCTGCTGCCCAACCTCTCCGTGACCTTCCCCGCGACGCCGCTCACCGCGAGGCGTGGATCGAAGCGATGGTCTCCCAGCCCATCCTCATCCAACGCCCCATCCTCACCGCCGACGACTCCACCACCGCGGTCGTGCGAGACCCCGAAACGCTCGCCACATTCCTGCCGTGACGGGGACGGTCCGCCGTGACTTGACCGCGGAGCCTGCGCTGCGATCGGCGATCACGACAAGCGCTCGGTGATCAGGGTGCGGATCAGGTGGCCTATCCGCTCGATGCAGGCCCGGTCGCCTTCAGTCACGCCGATCGCGAGCGATCCCAGGGCGATGATCAGTGTGTGGAAGTCCAACCGTCGCCGGTACGTCTCGTCTGTCGGCGCGGCGTAGCCGGCCAGGAGCGGTGGCAGGTCCAGCCGCGGGTCGCGAACTCGGAGCACGGCCAGGTCGTGGACCGGGGCACCGGGCAGCCAGTCGCCGAAGTCGATGATCCCGCTGACCCGTACGGTCGCGCCGTCCGTACCGTCACCTGTCACGAAGATGTGCTTCGGGCTGAGGTCCCCATGACACAACACCCACTGCTCACAAGGAAACGCACGGACGTATCCGTCCACCAGGTCGAGCATCCGATCGAACTCGGGGACCGTAAACCCGGCGGCGAGGATCTTGTCCCCATCCTCGTATCGGCGAGCCAACTCGGTGCCCATGACGGTGGGCCAGTCAGGTCCGTCATGGACAGCGACTGCGTTCATGCGTGCTATCAGTCCGCCGATCTCTACGAGGACCCCGTGGCGTTGCCGCATCGAGAGTCGATCAACGACGTCGCCGAGCGGGCGGCCGGGCACGGTGCGCTGCACCATCACGGGAAATTCCGAGCCGTCCATCTGGACCGTCTCCAGCAGCAGGATCTCCGGGACGGGCACGCCGACGGCACGGGCCGTTTCGATCGCCCGAGCCTCGCCGGCCGAGCGGGCCGGAGTCGTGACATCATCGAAGCGGAGGATCCGGACCACGACATCCTGGTTGTCGACACATCGCACCCGGTAGACCTCGTTCGAGTACCCCTCCACGATCCGGTCCAGCCGGTCGATCCGGGCTCCCACGGCATGACGTACGAGCTCGACCAGCACCGAGCGAGGCGTACTCGCCTGAGCGAGCTGCCACTCCACATACGAGCCCAGCGGCGACATGCGGCCATTCCAACAAGCCGGCCGCCCAAGGACCAGAGGGTTTTGTCCGACGGGAGCCTCACCCGAGGTGCGGGTGGGCTCAATTCAGGCTTTGGCGATCGAGTGCTGCCCGAAGCTGCTTGAGCGCCTCGCGCCTCCAGAATTCCCGGTGAGGGTACTGGTCGTTGCGGTTCCAGCGCATTGTCGTGACGCCGGCCCACATCAGGATGCGGAACCTGTTGGACGAGATGGTGATTCGCCCAGGGGTAGAGCTCGGCGACCTGACCTCCACCCGCCCGTGCCCGAGCCGGGATTCCATGAGTAGGAATCCGTTAGCTGCGGGACTCCTCTGCCTACACCAATAGCCTCCGGCAGGCGCGGGTGAAGATCCAATAACCGCTGGTAATGCCCTGCCAGCGGCGACCCGTCGCGCACGACACGACCCGCGTCACAGTTGCCGGACGAACCGCTCGACGGCGGCATGCCATCAGGAAGCCGGCGCGACAAGGATTCGAGTCGTGGGTGGTCGGGCTCCCAGCCGCGCGGCTCCGCCCTCTGTCCTGATAGGTCGCCTCAAAGTGGGCCGAGCGAACGGTACGGCCAATCGGCCATCGCCGGTATCGGATCTCACCAGCCGAGCGAGGTCACGACCTTGACGTCGCTGCGCAACCGATCATCAACCATCTCCCAGAACCAGCCGGTCCGGCTCACGGCCGACGGCTCCAGGCGTCGACCGATCGACGACCACCTGCGCGCGAGTTCTCCGGGCCAGACCGGGCTCGCCTTGGCAATACATCGACGGCACGGACATCATCCTGGCGGCCATGCCCACAGAGCGCTTTACAGTATCCAAGACCACGATCGCACTGCGGACCGAAGACTGTCGCGGTGGCGTATGCGATTTTCGATACGCCCGCGATATGCGGACGCTGGTAGGCATGGCCACCATGACGAACCAGCCCGCATGAATGACACCGGTTCCGCCTCGCCGTGGCGTCGGCGCACGCTGCTCGGCACGCTCGACGCCGCGCCGTTGGCCGCTGGAGGAGTTGGGTCGGCGTCGTCCTCAGCGACTACGACGACCTCCAGGAGTTCGGGGAGATCGTCGACCAGGAGCAGCGGGCCATCACTGGCGGCCAGCCAAATGACGCACCAGGCGGCGGCTGACGAGCGGCCACGGCTGGCCGACGCCAAGAGCAGGGTTCCCCCCTGCCATTCTCGTGGGTAATGGGAGCACGCTCGGTCTGGGCCATGGCAAATGAAAATGTGAGCCACCAGATGTCGAATCCCGTATAGCCCCGTTCGTCGGTGGGTAAACCGCAACGGATGCATGGAGGCGATCATGAACGACCAACCAACCAGCACGGGCCTCCCGCCTGTGGTGGACAGAAGGACCTGGCAGGAGGCGCGGGAGGCACTGTTCGCACGGGAGAAGGCGCACACCCGCGAAGGGGACGCGATCGCGGCGGCGCGGCGGCGGCTGCCAATGGTGGAGATCGACGCCACCATCGAGGTGATCGGTGCTCACGGGCCGATCCCGATCCTCGACGTCTTCGAAGGTCGCAAGCAGCTGATCGCTTACTTCCACGCCTGGTGGCCCGACCAGCCCGCCACGGAGCAGTGCGAGGGGTGCACGTTCTTCAACTGCCAGGTCCGCGAGCTGTCCTACCTCCACTCCCGCGACATCACCTACGCCGTCCTCTGCAAGGGCCCGTACGCCGAAAGCGTCCGTTACCGGGACTTCCTGGGCTTGGATATGCCGTGGTACTCGGCCGAGAAGACCGCGCCACGACTCCTGGAGGGTCGCGACTGGCAGACACACCATCTCGTCTGCTATGTCCGCGACGGGGAGCGGGTGTTCGAGACGTACTACACCGGTGGTCGCGGTGTCGAGATCATGGCCCCCACCCTCGGGCTGCAGGACATGACCGTCTACGGGCGCCAGGAGGCGTGGGAGGACTCCCCCGGCGGCTGGCCCCAACCCTGGTACAGCGCCGAGAATCCCGATACCTGGCGTACGAACGGACGCCCCATCGCCCAGTGGTCACGCATCGAAGCCGGCCGCTCTGACCAGCTGACCTAACGATCAGCTCGGACGCGTGTCCGTTGCGGATCCGCATGCGTACGCCGGGTCCGGGCCGCGCGCATGCGTCAAGCCCTCGGATGGTTGTCGGTTGCGTCCAGCTAGTGGTCCGTGTAACCGTCGGTGCTCACCACTCTGCGACGGGAGCCGCCATGACTGAGCATCGGCTTGAGTTCAGGATCTCCGAGAATCCTTGGGCACCCGCAGCCGCAGTGGTCGAGATCAACGAGCGCTGCGGCTGCGGACTGGAGCTCGTTGGCTTGGCCGAGCAAGAGGGAGGCGTGAGCAGTGCGGCGTTCGTTCGCTGGCCCGATGGCCGCGACGGTGCGATCAGCAGGTCCAAGCTGCCGTTGGCCCGGATGCGTCAGACGGCTGAAGCGGTGAACCTTGCCAAGGCGGCTGGGCTGCCGGTTGCTCGACATGAGCTCGTCGTGCAGCTCTCCGACGGCCTTGTGGCCATCGTCCAGGAGCGCCTTCCCGGCAGGCATGCAACTCGGATCGACGCACGTGTGATTGACGCGGTGGTGGAGACGAACGAGCGGTTCGCACATCTGCTTGCGGACCGGCTCGACATACCGACGTCTGCCGCCTTTCCGACGCCGGATGGTGGCGGCCACCGATGGGAGGAGACGCTCGGCCAGTACAGCGACCGCACGAGACGCGTACTCAAGCGGCTCTACGAGATCGATGGTGGTGAGCTCTACGCCATGACCGGCGACGATCTCATCCACACCGACTACTCCCTGGGCAACCTGCTCTTCGACGAGCAAGGAGAGATCAGCGGCATCGTGGACTGGAACTTCGGAGCAGAGCGCGGCGACCGACGTTACGCGCTACTCGGGATGCGCGGCTACCTCGCCGGCGATGGGCGTTGGCACGAGGGACACGACGCGGCGTCCGATCGGCTCGAGGAGGTGCTCGCCACCATGATCGAACCGGCATTGCTACGAACCTACCTTGCGCACAGGGCGGTTCACGGCCTGCACGGATCGATCGAAAACTTCCCACACAGACCCGACCGCATCGAGCGAGATCTCCGCGCCGCGGAGATGCAGCTTGCCACGTGACGCGCGACCTGATGGCCAGCGATCACCCCGGGTGGGCGGCGGTGGTCGCCGAGACCGTGCCATGTGCCTCGGTACGCGGGGTCTGCCGCATCGGTGGTGGCATGGCCGCCGAGACCTTCGCGATCGAGACCACCGACGGGTCAGTCGTCGTCAAGCGGTTCCGGCGTCGGCGTAGCAATGCGGTTCGGTTCGAGTGGGAGCGGCTTGGCTTCGCTCAGCGGGTGGACGCTCCGGTGCCGCGGCCGCTCACCCTCGACACCGAGGGCCGCTGGCTCGACATGCCGTCACTCGCCATGACCCGACTGCCCGGGCGCCTGAACCTCCGTCCCACAGACGTCGACGGGTGGCTCCAGCAGCTCGCGTACGCACTCGTCGCCATCCACCACACCGACACCACCGGCGCCGAGGGCCCGCTCCTGCGTCCGTCGTGGGTCCAGACCTGGCGGCCGCCCAAGCTACGCAGTCCGAGCCCCTTGACCGACCAGACCGTCGCGGCGATCCAGCGCCACCTTCCCGGCGTGTCCTGGCAGCCGGTCCTGATCCACGGCGACTTCCACCCCGGCAACACCTTGTGGTGCCGCGGCCAGCTCACCGGCATCGCGGACTGGTGCGAGTCCCGGCTCGGCCCGGCATCGTTCGACCTCGCCACTTGTCGGGTGGACATGGCCCTCCTCCTCGGGCCCGCAGCCGCCGACCGGCTGACCCACCACTACGCCGCCGTCGCTGGTGCGGAACCGGCCGACCTCCCGGTCTTCGACCTCATCTTGGGGCTCGACGCCCTCCGCAAAATGACACGGGTGCTCAGGGGCTACCGACTGCAGGGAGTCATCGTCAATCCGGAGCAGTTCACAGACCGGGCGACCGTCTTCCTGCGCCACGCGCTCGCCGAGCTGGGAGCATCCTGACCGGACGTTCGCTACGTCACACCGCTCCATAGTTTCTGGTCCCTCCGCGGCTCGATCCTGCACGAAGACGCGCCACTTGTCGCAGGAGACACCACCCGAAGCACGTCCGGCTTTCGGGCGCCGGGCGCACGATGCGCTACCGATAGGAGCGGGCTTGGAGGTTGAAGAGTTCGGCATAGAGGCCGCCGTGGGCGAGGAGCTGGTCCTGGCTGTCGGTTTCGGTGATGCGGCCGCGGTCGAGGACGATGATGTGGTCGGCCATGCGGACAGTGGAGAAGCGGTGGGAAACCAGGATGGTGATGGCGCCGGTGTCGTGTCGCAGCTGCGTCGCTGCGGAGGTCCAGCGTTCGAAGAGGCGGTGTTCGGTGTCGGCGTCCAGCGCCGCGGTCGGCTCGTCGAGAAGTAGCAGGAGCGGGTGGCGACGCATCATGGCACGGCCGAGTGCGATCTTCTGCCATTGTCCGCCGGACAGGTCGGTGCCGCCAGGCCAGTTGGGCCCGAGTTGGGTGTCGAGGCCGGCGGGAAGAGTGTGGGGAACATCGGTAGCGCCGGCGCGGTCGAGTGCTGCGGCGACTGCACGTGGGTCGTCGATGGAGGTCAGATCACCGATGCCGACGGCTTCCCGGGCGAGGAACTCGAATCGGGCGTGGTCCTGGAAGCCGGCGGAGACGCGTTGCCGCCACCGGTCGGGGTCGAGTGCGGCCAGATTCGCCCCGTCGATGCTGATCCGGCCGGTGGGTGGGTTGGTAGAGACCGGCCAGCAGTTTGACCAACGTGGTCTTGCCTGCACCGTTGTCCCCGACCGCCGGACCCTCCCGACGCTACTATGCGACGCATGGAACCAGGCGGTGCACGCAATGTGCTCACGCAGATGCGGCGCGGCACTTTGGCCTACTGCGTCCTCGCCGTCCTCCGCGACCGGGAACGCTACGGCTTTGAGCTCGTACGGGTACTCGGCACGGTCGACGGGATGGTGACGAGTGAGGGGACGATCTATCCGCTGCTCGCGCGGTTACGACGACAGGGACTGGTTGAGACGACCTGGCAGGAGTCCTCGGCTGGTCCGCCCCGGCGCTACTACCGACTGACCCGTGCTGGCCGGGGTTCGCTGGACGACTTCGCCGAAGAGTGGGTTCGCTTCCGCGACGGTGTTGACCTATTCCTGGCAGGTCGAACGGAGAGCTGACATGAACGACGCCGCAACCGTCTTCGACGACTACCTCCGCCGGTTAGAAGGTGCGGCGCAGAAGCTCCCGGCCAGCCGGCGCGAGGAGCTGCTGTCCCAGATCCGCGAGCACCTGGACGAGGTGAAGACCACCCTTGCCCCTAATGACGATCGTCGAGCACGCGAAGCCGTCGAACGGCTCGGCGATCCAGAGCACATCGTCCTAGAAGCGATGGACTCAGGCGCCCCCGCGGACGGAGCCAGACCAGTCGCGGCCGATGAAGGCCCGCCTCCGGCGAATACCAGGACTCCAGTCTTCGAGATGATCGCGGTCATACTTCTGCTCGGCGGCGGATTCCTGCTCGGCGTCGGCTGGATTGCCGGTGCCGTCATGACGTGGGTATCAACCCGGTGGTCGGTACTCGACAAGCTTCTCGGCTCCCTCGTATGGCCAGGCGGCCTGGCGGCAGTGTGGTTTTCGATGTCGATCACGACCAAAACCTGCACGGAATACATCGACACCGACTTTGATGAAGCAGGCAAGCCACAGACGACCGAGACACTTACACGGTCCTGCAGCGGATTTGCCCTACCGGAGTGGCTCGGCACCCCGCTGCTGGTGATTCTGCTCCTCGCACCGATCGCGGTGGCCCTCTACCTGTTGCGCCGCGCTGCCCGTCAGAGCCCTCTGAAGAACCCACACGGCCGATGAAGATCAACAGGCGGGTGTTCGTAACCTTCGGTTCCGCTGGGCGGCCGGACCGATCCACCTACTGCTCCCCGCATCATGTGGCGGCTTGCCCACCCCTGCCGTACCGCGACTGCGGCCTCCGCTCCGACGAAGCCGGTGACTGGGTCCAGGTCGCCGGCCCTGCCAAGCCCGGACAGGTGCCGCTGTACATGGCTCGTGCCCGGCGCCTGCAGTGAGCCTGCCATCGTCAGGTTCTGTGTCGTGTCGCGATTTCTCCGGTGCCGGTGACCTCCGGCGGGCGAGGTCACGTCGTCTAGGTCTGTGAGGGGAGGTGCCCGTGGAGATCACGCAGGAGGAGGCGTTCAACGTGTTCGTGTCGACCCGTTCTCAGGCGTTGATGCGGACGGCGTATCTGCTCACCGGCGACGCGCAATTGGCGGAGGACCTTCTGCAGACTTCCCTGTTCAACACTGCTCGGCGGTGGAGCCGGATCGATGGCGCCCACGAGGCGTACGTACGCCGGGTGATGTACCACGAGAGCGTCTCGCGCTGGCGCCGCCGACGGGTCCGCGAGTCGGCGTACGACGAGCTATCCGACGACCGTGTCACGACCGACGCCGACGTCGCCATGCGGGTCACCCTCGCCAAAGCGCTCGCACGGCTGACGCCTAGGCAGCGGACCGTGCTGGTTCTCCGCTTCTACGAAGACCTCACCGAACGGCAGACCGCGGCGGTGCTCGACATCGGCGTCGGCACGGTGAAGTCACTCACCCGGCAGGCCCTGGCCCGTCTGCGGGTGCTGGCGCCCGACCTGGCCGGGTTGGTGGGAGCCGGCGGTGAGCCGGAATGACCGAACGACTCCATGATCTACTCGAACGGCTCGCCGACGACGCTCCCCGGCCGCGTGTTGACCACGACCTGTTCCGACGCGCCAGGCGGGCCCGACGCCGCGACCGGATGCTGGTCGCCGCGGGCGCGGTGGCCCTCGTGGTTTTGATCGTGGCGGGCATATCGGTGCTGAGCGCCGACGGCAAGTGGCGCACCGACCTCGTTACACCCGTAACCGAGAACGACGTCCCGGCCATGCCGTCGCGCCTCTATCGCGTCCCCGAGCACGTCAACGGCGTGGAGGACAACCTCGCGATAGGACCCGTGGCAGTGGCGTACTACGGCGATTCCGAGGCAGTTGTGCTCGTCTCCGCCGTGGACGGCCAGTATCGCCGGGTGCGCCTACCAGGCCTGATCGAGTTCGCCTACATGATCGAGCACCGCATGATGGCGCTCTCCCCTGATGGCACGAAGCTCGCCTACGCCTGGCACGCTGCAGTGCCCGAGAACGACAACCCCCGCGTCCCCAGCGGAGTTGCCGTCGTGGACCTGATGACCGGTGAGGTGCGGCGCTATGCCAGACCCGGTGGTCAAGGTGTCGAGGCAGGCCAGGTCTCCTGGTCACCCAACGGCAGGTTCCTCACCTACACGCTCACGAACCACAAAGTGTGGGACGGCAGCAGCGCCGATGGTCAGATGCGCATTGAACGGCTCGACGTCCACGATGGATCGGCGACGGTGCTCCCCTTCCCCCAAGCCGACGGCAGCCCCGCCGTCAGCGATGACGGCCGGGTTGGTGTCGTCGGGTTCGACTTCGCGTGGTCGTGGGATCCCGACCACCGTCCCCAGCTCACTCGAGTGGAGTTGGGACGACCAATGGGCACTGCCGCGTGGTCCCCGACCGGTGCACGGATCGCCATCGGATCCGACGACCTGAACGAGGACGCGCCCATCGTTGTGATCGACCCACGCAACGACTCCCGCCTGCATATCGACAGGCCCGGACTGAACCAGGTCGCAGCGTGGTTGGACGACTCGCGCATCGTGGTGCTCCATGTCGAACCTCAGGCATTGGGAGCTGAATCGGAGACTGACGTACCAGACAGGTCGCTCCAGGTCCTTGACGTCGATCGCGGCACGGTGAGAACTCGGCTACCCCTCGGACAAGCCTCCGACGAGTACACGTTCGCGACAGCGCTGCTCCAGCGGCCGTCGCGAGACTTTTCCGAGCCGGACTGGCCCCCTAACTGGGGTGCCATCGCGACCACCACCATCAAGATCGGTCTTGCACTGCTGCTCGCATCATCTGTCGCAGGATCGCTCATCCAGCAACGGCGCCGAAGGCGCGACCCATAAGCGCACAGTCCAGCTTGGGTCGGGATGACTTCGCTCCGCTGACCGTGTCGATGCGGATGTCGTTCTCGCCGAACCCCGTCTTCGACACCGGCGACCAAGAGAATGCCCACATCCGCGTACGACAACTGGGTGCCGAGGTGCTCGTCATCGAACCCGACGAGCGTTCCTCGCGCGCTCCCGCACCGTCGGCGTCGATCCGGCACAGGTCGCGGCATGGGCAGGCCACAGCGTCGCGGTCCTCCTGAGGGTCTACGTACGGTGCGTCGCGGGCCGGGACGAGATCGCGAGGAAGCGCATCGAGCGGGCCCTCGAGGAGGATGGGCGCGACGGCACCGACCCCCAGGCACGCCTGACCTGCACGAACGTCTCCACGACGCAGCCTCTCGGGGCGCATTCGGGACAGTGACGGGTTAGGCGGCTCGTGCGTGCCTTTGCCTGACCATTTCTGGGCAGGCGATCGCAAAGGCCAGCGCCGCTCGGCCGCCCCGCTGGTGAGCGGCGCCGTTCCGGCTAGATGCGCTCGTATGTGGCTCGCCAGCCTTCTGCTGGATCTGGCGGCGTGAGGACCAGTGTGTCGCCTGACACTTCGAAGACGCGGGTCAGGCGCTGCCCGATCAGGTCGCGCACCAGTGACGACTCGACATTCACGGCGAACGTGCCGGCGGATCGGTCGACAGAGACGGTCCCGTAGAAGGCTTCGTAGCCGTTCAACGTGTACGGCGTGTCCGGAGCGTCGGGCTCGGGGTTCATGGCCTGAACCGACATGGTGCCGGACTTGGTGAAGACGATCTGGCCGGAGTACGGCACAGGTTCGAGGTTCCCTTCGGTGCCGACCTCCAATGAGGTCATTCGCCACGCGCCAACGAGGGGAGCCGTGCCCTGTGAAGACATGCTCTGCTGGGCGAACGATGGTGCAGAAGTCAGGAGGGCAAGCGCAAGTGCAAGTCCTAGTGCAAGCGAGGCGATCTTTGACTTTGTCGTCACTGTCGAGTCCTTTACTTCTTCACGGTATTGAGTGATGAGGGATATTGATCCGCTTTGTCGGGTGTCCAATGGCTTGGTAGCCGGCAGCGGCGGTCGAGCGGGATCCGTCCGCGGCTCGGCCGGTTACAGTCAACGCCGCGCGGAACCGATGAGGGAGTCTCTGTCGAGGGGCGTACTGATAGGGCATCCCAGCCGGCCGGGACGCGTCGTACGGTCGGTGCTGTGGATAACCGTGCCGAGGTCCGTGAGTTCTTGATCTCGCGGCGAGCCAAGATCACACCCCAGCAGGCAGGTATGCCCGACGTCGGCACTCGCCGGGTGCCCGGTCTACGCCGCGCCGAGGTCGCCGCGCTCGCCGGGGTCAGCGTCGAGTACTACGCCAAGCTCGAACGCGGGGCGCTCGGCGGCGTGTCCGCCTCCGTCCTGGACGCGATCGCCCGCGCCCTGCAACTCGACGACGCCGAACGCGCCCACCTGTTCCACCTGGCCCACGCCGCCGACGGCACCAGCGCCGGGATGCGTCCCCGCCGCCGCGCCGGCAAGCGCTGGACGCCACGCCCGAGCCTGCAATGGGTACTCGACAGGTTCACAGCGGCCGCGATCGTCCGCAACGGCCGCATGGATCTGCTCGCCTGCAACCACCTCGGCCGCGCCATGCACGCCTCCCTTTACGACACCACGGTCGCAGATCCCAATGGTGGCCGTGGTGCAGTAGAACGGCCCAACTTCGCCCGGTTCACCTTCCTCGACCTCGATGCCGCCCACGACTTCTACCCCGACTGGGACGGTGCCGCCGACACCTGCGTCGCCATCTTGCGCACCGAGGCCGGCCGCGACCCCCACGACAAAGATCTCCACGACCTCGTTGGTGAACTGTCTACCCGCAGTGAGGAGTTCCGCCGCCGCTGGGGCAGCCACAACGTGCGCTACCACGGCGCCGGCACCAAACACTTCCATCACCGCGACGTCGGCGACCTCGAACTCGCCTACGAAAGCGTCGACCTGATCTCCGACCCTGGCCTGACTCTCACCCTCTACGTCGCCGAGCCCGCCTCATCCACTGCCCGCGCCCTCGATCTCCTCGCCTCCTGGACCGCTACCGCCCCGCACGCTCGCGCCACTCCGTAGTCGAGGCGTCCGACCGGTCTGCTGGCGGTCATCGCGAAGGGTGCCCTGTGGGTACACCCATCGACAGGGACTTCCACCGCGGCGACCGGCCACGTTCACTCGAGACGTGGCCCTTCACCGGTGCCAGGCAACCCCAGTAGCCCGATCACGGGGTTACGACGTCACGCCTAAGAGGAGCGCACGATGCACCAAGTAGTCATGCACAAGCCCGGGGACGTACGGGTGGAAGACCGCGACGACCCGAAGATCATCGAGCCGGCCGACGCGATCATCGGCTTGTCGGCGACCTGCATCTGCGGCAGCGATCTGTGGCCCTACCGAGGCGCCGAGCCCGTCGACCACCAGGTGATGGGCCACGAGTACGTCGGCGTCGTCGAGGAAGTAGGTCCACAGGTGCGCAACATCAAGGTCGGCGATTTCGTCGTCGGTTCCTTCTGGGCCTCCGACAACACCTGCGAGATCTGCCGAGCCGGCTACCAGGCCTACTGCGTGAACCGCGTCCTGATGGGCACCATCGGCACCCAGTCCGAGCGAGCCCGCATCCCGCTAGCCGACGGCACCCTGGTCGCCACCCCTGGAACGCCCGACCCCGACCTCATCCCGTCGCTGATGGCGGCATCCGACGTGCTCGGCACCGGCTGGTTCGCCGCCGTCGCCGCTGAGGCCGGCCCGGGCAAGACGGTGGCCGTCGTTGGCGACGGCGCCGTCGGGCTGCTCGGCATTCTTGCAGCCAAGCAGCTCGGCGCCGAGCGGATCATCGCCTTCAGC
This sequence comes from Actinopolymorpha sp. B9G3, assembly GCF_040120725.1. Classification (NCBI taxonomy): domain Bacteria; kingdom Bacillati; phylum Actinomycetota; class Actinomycetes; order Propionibacteriales; family Actinopolymorphaceae; genus Actinopolymorpha; species Actinopolymorpha sp. B9G3. The sequence continues at coordinate 54,558 of NZ_JBEEAB010000025.1, forward strand.
CGCCACGCCGACAGACAGGCCCTCGCCCGGGAGTTCGGCGCCACCGAGATCGTCGAAGAACGAGGGGACGCCGGTGTTGCCCGGGTCAAGGACCTCACCGATGGCCTCGGTGCCCACTCGGTCATCGAAGCCGTTGGCACCCAGGAAGCCATGATGCAGGCCATCCACTCCACCAGGCCGGGCGGTCACGTCGGGTTCGTCGGCGTCTCTCACGACGTCACCATTCCCGGTGATGAGCTGTTCATGGCCGGAGTTCACGTCCACGGCGGCCCGGCCCCGGTGCGGCAGTACCTGCCCGAACTCATCCAGCTCATCTGGGACCGCAAGATCGACCCTGGCAAGGTCTTCGACCTCACCCTGCCGCTGGAGCGGGCAGCCGAGGGCTACCAAGCCATGGACCAGCGCACCGCCACCAAAGTCCTTCTCACGGTCTGACCGATCCGACCTCGACCGGTGCCCCGACCTGCCGGAGAGAACCAATGAAAGCCGTCCGCCGTACCGCCACGGTCGTGCTGACCTCGTGCGTCGCGTTAATCCTGGCTGCCTGCGGACCCAACACCACCCCCGACGACCCAGGTCACACCGGTCAACCCACGGCGACAACCACCACCGGACCATCAGGCCGTAGCGAAACAGCTGGGCCCAGCTCACAGCCGACGCGCCGCACTCAGGAGGGCGCAATGAGAATTCACATCACCATTCGTGATCAGCGATTCCAAGCCACCCTCGACGACAGCGCCGCCGCGCGCGATTTGGCTGCGCAACTGCCGCTCACCGTCGAGATGACCGACCACGGTTCGGTGGAAAAGACAGGGCCGCTGCCCTCCCCGTTGTCCCTGGAGGGTCAGCCGGCCGGTGCGGACCCCGACGTCGGTGACGTCGGCTACTACGCCCCCGGCAACGATCTCGTCCTCTACTACGGCGACCAGTCCTACTACAACGGCATCGTCGTCCTGGGCCACATGCACGATGACGCGGCCGAGCGCATCGCGGACATGGACGGCCCGATCACCGCCACCGTCACGACTTTCGACAACTGACACCCCGGCCCACCCCAGCAGCAGAATCACGTCGTGCAGGAGGACGCAGTGAATCCGACCTACGACTTCTCCGGGCAGGTCGCCCTGATCACCGGCGCCAGCTCCGGCATGGGCCTGGCCACCACCCAGGCCTTCGCCGCCGCCGGCGCGGCCGTAGTGATGGCTGACATCAACACCGCCGCCCTGACCCAGCACGCCGACGCCCTCACCGCTGCCGGTCACCGCGTCATGCCCGTGCCGTGTGACGTCGTAGACGAGGCCAGTGTCGCCGCCGCCGTCCGAACCGCGGTCGACACCTACGGGCGTCTCGACATGGCATTCAACAATGCCGGCATCCAGGTACCGCCCACCGACGCTGCCGACGAGGCGGCCGAGATCTTCGACCGCGTCAACGCCGTCAACCTACGAGGCGTCTGGGCCTGCATGAAACACGAGTTGGCCGCCATGCGCGCCCAGGGCAGCGGCGCCATCGTCAACTGCTCATCCCTCGGCGGCCTCGTCGGCCTGCCCGGCCGTGCTGCCTACCATGCCTCCAAGCACGGGGTCATCGGACTAACAACGAGCGCAGCCCTCGAATACGCGCCCCGCGGCATCCGCATCAACGCCGTCTGTCCCGGCACCTTCGCCACCCCCATGGTCGACGACATGATCGCCAAAGGCGAACTCGACCACGACGAGGCGATCGCGAACCAGCCCATCGGTCGCCTCGGCCGGCCCGACGAGATCGCAGCCGCCGTCCTCTGGCTATGCAGCCCAGGAGCAGGCTTCGTCACCGGAATCGCTCTCCCCGTCGACGGCGGCTACACAGCTCGGTGACGGCGGATCCACGTGAGCAGCCGACGCTGCCCGCCGCCTTCACACGTACTGGCGGCTGGAGTAGCGTCCTCGGGTCCACGTACGGCCCGGCCGTCGTTCCCGACTCGCCGTGTCGCATCTCGGCCGCCGTCGCGCCAGCGCTCCCGCATCCGTCGACTGGGCTGGGTTCTCGCCGACGCGGGCACCCGCATCGTTGCCCGTCCGCACAGGCCTTCCTCACCAAATCTGTCCCTCCTGTCCCGCGACCACCTCTCACCGGCGCAAACATCGCCGATCAGGAGGGACAGCTGTGTCAAGCCGGGTCGCGAGCATGGGTCGCCGGCTCAGCAGGACGCATCAGTCCCGCACCCGACGGCATGCCTGCGACGCGGGCTGAAGCAGCTGCCAGCCGATGAATGTTTCATCCGCTCCTTTGGCATGCAGCTGCGGAGCCCTACACACGCGATGTCGCATTCACGTGGCGGCCCGGCCTGGGGCCCGCCGACTCACCCCGACCTTGGGGCGTATTAGGGGCAGGCGGCCGTAGATCATCGGATCCGGTCGGGTCCAGCCGGGTATGACATGAAGAAGCCTCCGACCTGAACGTGCAGGTCAGAGGCCGTTTCAGAGGTGTGGCAGGTACTGGGTTCGAACCAGTGTAGGCGAAGCCGACGGTTTTACAGGCAGTGGGCATCCGTCATGTGACCAGCAGCTTCGCCAGCCGACGTCGGATCTCGCCGCGTACACGCCGTGCGGCGAATGGCAACGCTGGGGACTAGGTGACCAGCAGTGGGTAACGCCGTCGCTGTGCACCGGGTTTGACGGTGCGCGAGTTGCTCGCGCATCTCACCGCCGCAGCGAGCCTCAACCCGCGCGGTTGCATGCGGGCGTGATCCGCTGACGGTTCGGCTTCGACAAGCAGGTTGCCATGCGGCTGGCCGAGCAGCTGGACGCACGCTGTCGAGACACGTTTACGGAGCGCACGGACCTACTGCGACGAGCTCGGAGGGAGACGGTGTCGCGACCATGCGCGACTGTTGTGGGATGGCCAGCTGATCCAGTCCAGCGAACCGGGCGGTATACGCACTGCGGATGGCACGAGTACCAGGCGCCGTTGGACGACCGAGCCACACTGATTCCGAAGCCTGCCTCAGCCGGTGTCCGCGGTTCCCAGGTCAGCCCCCAACTGGCCGCTCGAGAAACCAGATCATGCCGATGGCTGCGGCCGCGACGGCTACCGTGGCGATGGCCCGGTCGCCCACCGAGGTTCGACGCAGCAGCATGAGCAGTGGGAATAGGACGGCGATCAGAACCAGTTGCACCACCTCGATCCCCATGTTGAACGCCAGCAATGACCAGAGCAGCTCCCACGACCAGCGCGCGTCGATGCCCAGCGCCCCAGCGAAGCCCAGCCCATGCAACAGTCCGAACGCGAACACGACCGGCAACCGCAGCTGTGTCGTCCGCTGGGCCACGGCCCCCCGCCCGACCAGGTGGAGCAGGGCTACCGCGGCGATGGACAACGCGATGAGGGGCTCGACGACATTCGCCGGCACGTCTATCACGCCGACCGCGGCGAGCAGGAAGGTGACGCTGTGCGCCGCGGTGAAGGCTGACGCGGCCGTCACGATGTCCCGGAGCCCGCGCGAACTGATGAGCAGGACGAGAACGAACAGGAGGTGGTCCGCTCCGAGTAGGAGGTGCTCGCAGCCGAGGACGAAGAACGCCCCCACCTGGTGCACGAGCCGCTGTTCGCGAGGGGTGACGGTCGCGCCGTCACTGGTCGGCGAGTCCTTGACGGTAGAGCTGATCTCCTGCTGGGATTGCGCGGCATCGAGGGCGGCCGAACCCTGCACGCCGCCGACGTCGTAGTGGACGATTGTCTTCGTGCTGTGGACGAAACTCTCGCCATCGGGGAAGAGCGCGCTGAAGATGGCGTGGACGCCGACGGCGGCCCCGTCGCAGTCGTAGGCGAAGGTGAGCACCGCGAAGGCCCTGCCGCTGCGGACGCTCACGTCCGCCGGGCCGGACGGTCGGGCCTTGCACAGTCGGTCGTCGTATGAGACCTGGAACCGGTCGACGATGTAGGCGGCCACCGCGTCGGCGTTCAGTTCGAGCTGGCGTAGCTGCTCGGCACGCCCGGTGGCCTGGTATGCCTCGGAGTAGAGCCACGCCGACTTCATGAGCAGGTCGTACTCCAGCTCGAGGACGGCTTCGACGTCGATGCCGGTACCCGTCACCTCGGCGTAGGCGGTCGTCGTCGAGTCATGAGCATCCGCTGGGATGGCGGGCGCGAACAGCACGGCGATCGAGCCCAGGAGGACAGCGGCCTGGCCGAGGAGTCGCTGGACGGTCACCGCTCGCGGGTTGCGAAGACGCTCGGCCGCGACGACGTGGTGCCACCACCCGTCGACTGCGCCGTGACTATCCAGGCGTAGGCCGTCCCCGGCTTGAGGCCCTGCCATGTCACCGACGCCATTTCGCCCGACGGGACCTGGGTTTCGCCGATCACGCCGACCGGTGCGTAGAGCGCCACCGAATCGGTGCTGAAGCTTGTGGTGCGGCTGGTGAGATCGACCGGGAGCACCATGTTGTCCTCGAGCCCGTTGTAGCGGTGGTTGCCGTCGTACTCGGTGGCACCGAAATCGTCGAGCATCGGGGAGTAGGTATCCACGGACATTTCGCCACGGTCCACGTCGAACTGGAGCATCCGGAGGAAGCTTGCGCCGAACTGGAGCTGGGCGTTCGGCTCGTAGCCGCCGACCTCCGTGAGCCCCAGCCGGTCCGCTGACACGGTGTAGAACTGGTAGTCCGCCAGCAGCTCGACCACCCCGTTGCCGACCTCGCCGACCTCGGGCTTCACGTTCGTTCCCACACCGTGCTCATGGCCGGCCAGGATGAGGAACACGTTCGGGTTGTCCTGGACCACCGTGTTGTAGAGCATCGAGCCGTCCGGCGCGGAGAACGTCGCGCCGCGACCGTCCGGTTTGCTCGACGGCGCCAGGTAGTCGTGCGACAGCAGGATGCCGTTGCGGTCCGGGAACCTCTTGAAGATCGAGTCGGCCCACTCTCCCTCGTCCCGGGTCACGCCGTAGGACAGGCCCACGACAACGAAGTCCAGACCGCCGGCCGAGAACAGGTCGTAGTGGTTCTGATTGTCTCCCTCACGCCACGGGCCGCCGTACTCCGCGTCACTCCAGCGACCGGACGCAGCCGCGTAGCGGTCGGGGCCGTAGTACTGGTTGTAGATCGCGCCTGGGCCGTTCTCCGTGCCGGACTGGTTGTCGTGGTTGCCCGCGATCACGCCGTTGGCGACGCCCGCGTCGTCGAGCACCCGCTGCTGCTTCGAGGAGACCTCGAACTCGCCGACCACCTGTTCCTCAAGCTCGGGCGTCGCAGGCTTGCGGATGTTGTTCTCGATGATGTCGCCGGTGTGGGCGACGTACGCAATCTTGCGCTGTTCGTCGTTCTCGATGATCCAGTCGACGATGCCGGCGTACGCCGACTCCCAGACGGCACGCTCCTCGGCGGTCTCCTGCTCCACGGCACCCTCCGAGAGGTACTGGGTGTCGGTGAAGTGGACGATCGAGAAGTCGTAGGCGGCCGGGTCGTCGAAGTGGTCCTTCGAGCCGGGGTCGATGTCGTCGGCGAACGGGTCCTCGCCCGTGACCAGGACGTGCACTTGCTGCTCGTCGATGTAGTGCGGGCCCACCGTCGCCGTCAGCACAGTGGAGTCCTCGACCGCACCCCGGCGGCTAGCCAGCGCGTCCCAGCGCTGTGTCTGCAGGTTCCACGCACGTAGCGAGACGACCCGGGCGGGGTCGATGACGCCCTCCCAGCGCAGCACCGGGGACTCAATTGAGCCCTCCACCTGGACGTCGAACCGCTGGTAGGTCACGTCCCGACCGGCCAGCGACTCCAGCACGCCGGTGTCACCGGGTGCAAGCACCTTGGTGTCACCGATGTTCTGCTCACCAGGGACTCGCTGCGTAGTCGGGATCGACGAGGTGGAGCCCTGCCACCCCTGAGCGGGGGTGAGGATCTCGGTCTGCGAGAACGTCGCGGTCACCGGACCACCATCGGGCTCACCGACCCTGGCCTCCAGAGTCGTCGTCGTCTGCACGTCGGTGGCACCCGATGCAGGCGACAGGCCGGTCGGGTCGTCCGGGATGCCCGCTGACTGGAACACGATCTCGCGGGTGGCAGTGTTGCCGAGCGAATCCGTGCCCGTGACGGCGAGGGTGTGCTCACCGGCGGAAAGCCCGGGTCCGACGAGGGCACCCAGCTCGATACGCGTGCCGTCGAGCTTGACGTCCGGTCCGGACATGACGCCCGAGGCATCGTCAAGCTGAACATCCAGCGGCACCGATGACCTGATCGTCACGCTGGCGGCCGGCGTGCTGGCCGAGATCGTCGGGGCGGTGTTGTCCGTGAAGAGGGTGCGCGTGGCGGTCTGACCCGTGCCCGAGGTGGCCGAGAGCGTGTGAGGGCCGTCGGCGAGCCGGCTGGTGTCCAGATCGGCGCGCAGCCCGCGCGCGGGCGCGTCGACGGAGAACGCGAGGTCGACCTCGCGCAGCGCGGTCTTCGACGAGCCACAGTTGCCGTCACCCATGCTGTACGACGTCTGCAGCCCCTGGCCGGCGGCCGTGCCGTGCGCCGCGGTGAGGACGATATTGGAGATCGTGTAGTCGTCCCGGTTGTTTCCGCAGGAGGTGGGGAACGTACCCGTGACGAACCTGATGGTGTTGTCCCCCGGAACCAGCCATTCGTTGGGAACCGGGACGTCCACCCGCTCGCTGGCGAAGTCGCCACCGATGTCGAACTTCATGCCATTGACAAGTAGGAAGCTGTGGTACCGCTCCTCGATAGAGTTGGACCCGACCGTGAAGCTGAACGTCGCGTCGCCCGAGCCCAACGTGGGACGGCTCGGCACATCCGCGCCGTCGACGGTCAGGGACTCCACCGTCCCGCCGCCGGCGGCCGGTAGCGACGCGAAGACCGGCTGCGTCCCCCGGGCGATCGTGCCGTCCGCCGGGGTCAGTCGCGGCGCGCCCGACGGAGCGTTGTTGACCGTCACGGTATGGCTCACCGACGCCCCCGAGGCGGTCCTTGCCACGATCTCGTGCTCGCCATTCCCGATGGTTGTGGTGTCCAGAACCGCAGACAGGCCAGTGGTCCGCTGCGGGTCGCCGAGGACGAAGAAGGTCAGCTCGGCATCCAGCCGCAGCGAGCTGTTGGAGCCACAATTGCCGTCACCGAAGGCGTAGGAGAACTCGTTCTCCTCACCGTCGGCCACCTCGCCCAGCAATTCCAGCCCAAAGTTCGACAGCACGAAGTCGTCGTGGTTGACCCCGCACGACGTGGTGATCGTCCCGGTGATGACCTCGATCGTGTTCTCGCCCTGGACCAGGTGCTCGTTCGGGATGTCGAGGCTGGCCCGCTCGTTGACCAGGTCGGGAATGTCGATCCGGTGCTCACCATTGACCAGGACGTAGTTGTGGTAGCGGGCCTCGGTCGAGTTGCTGCCCACGTCGAAGCTCAGCCGAGACACGCCCATGGTCTGGTCGGCATCGAGGGCCTTACCGTCGATCGTCAGGCCGGTCACGTCGTCGTCGGCGACGGTCGGGACTGCGGCGACGGTCTGGTTGCCTTCGAGATAGGCGCCGTCATCAGGGGTGAGCACAGGCGGGCTCGTCGGCGACGGATCCGGCTTCCCGGGTGGCACTGCGTCCGCGGGCGTCACGAACCATCCCGTGGTGAAAAGCGCTGCGGCGGCCAGGGCCGCCAAGAATGTGGTCGAAGACCTGGTTCCTGCATGCCTGCTCGGAGCAGGGCGGGATGGCCTGCGGCGCATCAGGGCGCCATCCTCTCAGGGGTCGGAGCGAGTAACGGCCTACTCGCCCCGTGTGTGCAAACCTCGAGACGGGCCGAGTGAATGATGGCGAGGTTCGGTGAACGGCGACGTGATCACCGGCAACGCCTCAGCAAACGAAGTGGTGCCGTTCGGTGCCACCGGGGTTCGATTCGCCGAACTGCAACGAGGCGCCAAACGCGAGCGTGGGCGTGCCTCGTGGCGCAAGGACACACCGAATACTTCGGATGCTTGGTCTCGGGCGCGAGTACGCCTTCAAGACGAAGAGGTACGGAGGCCGTTTGGTCCGCTCCCCAGGATGCGGCTCGGCCCCCTCCCGGTCGCCCCTTCGTCATTGCGACGCTACCTGGGTCGCTCAGGATGAATCGCCCACGACCCGGGCAGTTCATCTGTAGCAAGGAGCAGTTGTATGCGCCCCATCTTCACCGCGGCCCTCGCGGGCGTCGTTCTTGCGGCGGCGGCGGCAACGGCCGCGGTCGCGAACTCCGCGCACACCGGGGAGCAGCGCCGCGAAGACCCGGTGGTCGCAGCGTTCGCTAACACGACACGGTCAGCTCCGTGGCGGGAGGTCCAGCGGATTCCGCTGCGCTTCCCGACACATCACCCGCAGGGCTTCGCGCTCGTCGGGGACAAGATCTTCATGTCAACCGTCGAGATCACCGAGGCACCAGTGCGTTACCCGGAACCCGTCGACGGCTACGACCGTACGCCGGGCAAGGGCGTCGGGCACGTCCTGGTCCTGGACCGTCAGGGCAGGCTGGTGAAGGACGTCACGCTCGGCGAGGACATCATCTACCACCCCGGTGGCATCGACTTCGACGGCACCTCGGTGTGGGTGCCCGTCGCCGAGTACCGTCCGAACAGCAACGCCATCGTCTACCGTCTCGATCCCAGGACCTACCGGGTGTCGGAGGAGTACCGGGTCCGCGATCACGTCGGCGGGGTGGTTCGCGACCGGACCACCGGCAACATCCACGGCGTCAGTTGGGGTTCGCGCACGCTGTACTCCTGGACGCCGGCCGGGCGGCAGCTGTCGACGCAGCCGAACAACGATCACCTGCTCGACTATCAGGACTGCGACTACGCCGGCTGGCGCAAGCAGATCTGCTCCGGCATCACCGGCCTGCCGACCGCGAACGGCACCACCTATGAACTCGGCGGAATCGTTCTACGCGACCTGCGGGACAACCGGATCCTCCACCAGGTTCCTTTCCCCAGGTTCTCCACCGCGGGGCACGCCGTGACCCGCAACCCGGTGGCGCTCGAGGTGTCAGATGACAAGCTGCGCCTGTTCGCGGCGCCGGATGACGGTGAGGAGGCCGCCGGCACGGAGCTGATCATCTACGAGTCGCCGCCGGGTTGACCGCACCCGCGCGGACCGGCGAGCCCCGACTCACGCGGCTCGACGAAACGCCATCCGGATTCCGTAGCAGGTCACCAGCCGCTAGACACGTGAAGGTTCGAAGCTAGGCAGTGCATGTGGCACCGGGCCGACCCGGCGGCGTTGCGGCCGGTCGGGCCGCTGGTGACCGGTTCGGGCCGCTGGTGACCGGTTGGGGCCGCATCTGGCAAGTGATCGAACTGTTCGCGGCTCTTCGACGTGCCTTCGTGCAGTGCGACGGGGGCGCGTGCGCCCAGGACCATTAACCGGCGCGTACGTGTCGATGGAATCGTTCACGGAGCGAGAAGGAGTCGACATGGCAGTGACACCAGGAGCACTGACACCGGGTACCCCGCAGGGCTGGAGCCGGCGGACGTTTCTGACCAGGCTCGGCGCGACGGGCGGCGCGACGGCAATGTACGGGGCCATGGATGCACTCGGCCTAGTACCGTCGCCGGCCAACGCCGAGACCGTCGAGTTCGTGCCGCCCCGGCCTGGCGACATGCCGGCCGGAGCGACCGGCCGGCGAAGGGTGGCCATCCTGGGCGCGGGCACGGCCGGCCTGACGGTGGCCTACGAGTTGGGCAAGGCGGGCTATGACTGTCGCGTCCTCGAAGCACGTGACCGGCCAGGTGGCCGCGCACTGACGATCCGTCGCGGAGACCGGCACACCGATACCGATGGCGTGACGCAGGTCAGCGGCTACGACGCCGGCCAGTACTTCAACGCTGGACCGTCCCGGATCCCGAGCCACCACCTGACGATCGACTACTGCAAGGAGCTCGGCGTCGCTATCGAGCCGATGGTCAATGCCAACGCACAGGGCCTCTACTATCACGAGAACACCCCGACCGTGGACTACGGGCCGCTGGCGAGCACGTCTGTTACCCATAGGCAGGCAAAGGCCGACTGGTACGGCTACGTTTCGGAGCTTCTGGCCAAGGCCGTCAGCCAAGGTGCACTCGACGACGTACTCACCGCAGACGACGCCGAACGGCTGGTCGAGTTCGCACAGAGTCTCGGGGGACTCAGTGGCGGGCGCTACATCGGCAACAACAGGCGTGGCTATACCGAGGCGCCGGGTGCCGGCGACCAGCCTGGTGTTGTCGACGCCCCGCCACCGCCACTGTCGACAGTCCTGCAGAGCCGGTTCGGGGAGCGGTTTGCGTTCGAGTTCGGCTTCGACCAGGCGATGATGATGTGGCAGCCGGTCGGCGGCATGGACAGGATCAGTGCGGCGCTCGCGGACGCGGTCGGACGGGCCCGGATCTCCTACAACGCGTGGGTCACCGACATCAGTAACACCTCGACAGGTGTGCGAGTCACCTACCGCCAAGGTTCAGACGTCAGGTTTCTTGACGCCGACTACTGCGTGGCGACCATCACGCCGATGGTGCTACGGACGATCTCGTCAAATTTCTCGACCGAGACCAAGGAGGCCCTCGCAGTCCCGGTCGGCGCCAACACCGGCCGGATGGGGATCCAGTTTCGGCGACGGTTCTGGGAGGAGGACTCCAGCATCTTCGGCGGAGTCACCCACACCAACCTCGACGTGTCCGGGATCTACTACCCGTCGTACGGCTACTTCGGCCGCAAGGGCGTCGTGGTCGGTTACTACTCGGGCGCCTACACGAACCTCACCGTCCCCGACCGCATCACCCGGGCCCTCGATCAGGGCGTCAAGATCCACGGGAACGCATACCGAGATGAATACGAAAACGCGTTCTCCGTCGCATGGCCCAAGAACCCCTACACACTCGGGGCCTGGGTCCAGTGGCCCGGCGGACGGGGAGCCGCCTACACCCACCTTCTCCAACCAGACGGCAACGTCTACTTCGCCGGCGATCACCTGAGCTACTACACCGCCTGGCAGAACGGCGCATTCCTGTCTGCTCGTAAGGTCGTCATGGACCTGCACGCACGAGCCGTCGCCACCGCGTAGCCCTGCGGTCCAGTGTCTCTTCAGTGACCTAGGGCAATCGCCGACCTGCCGGCCCCCGCACCGCTCGGTCAGGCTGGCCATCACGGCGGCCAACGGCCAGGCCGCAGGAATAGCCGGACTGCTGGTGTGCGCGCAGACCGGCATCGCCCTACCGGCCGCGGGGACCGGCTACGAGCTGCAGGTCCTCACTGCTGTGCTCGTCGGTGGCACGAGCCTGGTCGGGATCGACCAGCCCCCGGCGAGGTGATTGCTACCGCCGAGCCCGGGCGCCAGCTGCCTCCCACGCGGGAGGCGGTGAGCGGCGGTGCCGGCCACATCGAGCACCCGGAGCCGAGAGCGGCGCCAGCTTCGTCGGACCAGTGGCCGGTACTGGCTGGTGCTTGTCGTCTTGCCGTCGATCTGGCGCCACCTGTTGCTCATGTGCGTCAGAAGGATCGTGTCTGACGCATTCTTCGAGCTTCAGCATCTGCTGAGATGGGGTGGAGATCGGTGCGAAGGTTTGCCAGGCGCGGGTTTCTCGGGCTGGCGGGGGCGGCAGGGATCAGTACGGCATGGACCCTGAGCGGGTTCTCTGCGGCGAAGGCGTGGGGTGCTCCGGCGTTCTCCGGTGACCCGTTCCAACTCGGTGTGGCCTCCGGCGATCCGGAGCCGGATGGCGTCGTGCTGTGGACACGACTTGCTCCCACGCCGCTCGCCGAGGACGGGCGTGGCGGCATGCCCGAGCTGACGGTTCACGTGGGCTGGGAGGTCGCCGAGGACGAGCGGTTCCGGCGAATTGTCGTACGCGGGAAGCAGAAGGCCACGCCCGAGCTCGGGCACTCCGTGCACGCGGAGGTCACGAAGCTGCGACCCGGCCGCGAGTACTTCTACCGGTTCCGGGCCGGCGACGCAGTGAGCCCGGTGGGTCGGACCAGGACGGCTCCGGCAGGCGGCGCGATGCCGGACGAGATGAGGTTCGCGTTCGCGTCCTGCCAGAACTATCCCGACGGCTTCTACACCGCGTACCAGCACATGGCGCAGGAGAACCTCGACGTGGTCGTCCACCTCGGCGACTACATCTACGAGGGTTCAGCGCAGGGCAGCATCGGCAGGGGACATCTGCCGGCCGCGGAGATCTTCTCGCTCGCCGACTACCGGATCCGCCACGCGCAGCACAAGACTGACCCGGACCTCCGGGCGGCGCACGCCGCGTTCCCGTGGATCGTCACCTGGGACGACCACGAGGTGGAGAACAACTACGCCGACGAGAACTCCTCCGACCCCGATCAGTCGCCGGAGGAGTTCCTCCAGCGACGGGCACTGGCCTACCAGGCGTACTACGAGCACCTTCCGTTGCGGCGAAGCTCGTTGCCGCATGGTCCTGACCTGCAGCTCTACCGCAGGGTGGGGTACGGGCAGCTGGCGGAGTTCCATGTCCTGGACGGACGCCAGTACCGCAGCGACCAGGCGTGCGGAGACGGACTCGTCGTGCCATGTGAGGAAGCCGCCGATCCTGCCCGGACCATGCTCGGTACGGCGCAGGAGCGCTGGCTTGCGAACGGGCTGGCCGCGTCTAAGGCCAGGTGGCAGATCCTCGCCAACCAGGCGGTGATGGTCGAGGCCGACCGCGACCCCGGACCCGGGAAGCTGCTGCCGATGGACAACTGGAACGGGTACGAGCCGGCACGTCAACGACTCTTCGACGCAGTCGCCGAACGGGGTGTCGAGAACCTCGTGGTGATCACCGGCGACGCCCACGCCAGCATGGTCACCGACCTCAAGCTCAACTTCGAGGACCCCGCCTCGACCACGGTCGGCGCGGAGTTCCTCGGCACGTCGATCACCTCTGGTGGTAACGGGTCGGCGATGGACACGCGTGGCCAGGAGTGGCTGGCCGCCAACCCCAACATGAAGTACTACAGCGGTCTGCGTGGCTACGTCCGCTGCTCAGTGACCGACGACGAGTGGCGTGCTGACTACCGTCTCGTGCCTTTCGTACGAACGCCCGGCGCACCAGTCCACACCGACGCCAGCTTCGTCGTCGAGGCCGGACATCCCGGCGTCCAGCTCGACACGTCCTCGGCCGTGTGACGGTCGCCGGTCCCGTCCGCGTCCATCTGCGCGTATCCATTCGTACGAACGACCCGCAGGCCGGCAGATCGCCGGCCAGGAGCTGAGTGAAGATGTCTTCAGACCTGTAAACGGCGTAGCCTGCTCCGGGCCGGAGGCCTGCTGGCGGCCGGGGGGAGTGTGAACATGCTGCCGGGCGTCGCGTTCGCCGCACCTCTGCAGCCAGACGCGCCGCGGCGGCGGGCATGCCGGACGCGTACAAGCGGGTAAGCATGTCGATGCACACGCACTCCTGCTTCAGCGAGGGCCGCAGCTTCGCCGTCGTCCCGAACGAGGGGCCGGTTACTGACACGGCACATGTATTCGTCGACGAACCGCACAGCCCGGCCGAGCCAGGCAAGGCAATGCTGGTGGTCGCGACCGGGCCCGAGTCTGCGTGGGCAGCCACCTACCTGTGGGCGGATCCCGGCAACAGCCCGGCGCGCCCAGCTCTCGTGGTACGGCGAGAGGACAGCGTGCGAACACGGATCGACGACCACGACTCGGCGCGGCCTGCTGCCGCGACCCGGATGATCGGACACGTGACGGCCCGTACGCAACTTTGGAATCGTCACATCGAGTGGCGCGACGGCCGTGCAGTCTTCGGTGGACTCAGCACAGCTGGGTGGTGGCCAGGGTGAGCGTGTCCACCGGAAGAGTGGGGAGGGCCCATCTCGGGTCGCGTCGCCAGCCGAGCCAGCGGTCCTCGAACGGCCCTGCACGTTCCTTCAGCAGGGCGATGACCTGTTCCCGTGCCTGCTCGACGCGACGGTGATCGGTATCGGTGATCACACCGAGCCGTCGAGCTTGGTTGTACTCCTCTTCGTCCTTCCAGCGGAAGGACAGGTCCGAGTCGATGACCAGGTCCAGCAGGAGATCGAAGGTGTCGATACCGATCGGGGTTCGTCGGTACGGCCGAACGAAGTCGACGTACCAGCCGTGCGGCTGCTCGGCGCCTACGAAGAACAGCGAGACACTGAAGAACATGCCGGGCATCAGAATATCGAGCTTCGTGGTGTGAGGACCGCTGACGCTCTAGCTCCCCAGAACGTCGAATCGCTGGGACGTCTTTGTCGTTCGCCCGTACGGGTCAGTGCTCCTGATGGTCACCGTGTGCTCGCCGGCTCCCAACTCCTGCGGGACCGGGACTGTCCAGATGTGTGAGGACGGTTCCGGGTTGACTGGCCGTTCGGAGCCTTCCAGACTCTCCCGGAGGGCTCGGATGTAGGTGTCCAGGTTGCCGTTCGGGACTCCGTCCGTCAGACCGAATGACGGCGGGTTGTAGTCCATCGGCAGGAAGTCGCCGTTGTCGAAGCGGACTTCGACCCGGTGTCGTTCGCCTCCGTCGAAAACGTTCGCCTCTACTAGGGGGACCTGTTCATCGTTCCAGTCGCCGGCTGCGAACCGCGGCGCTGGGCTGATGCCGCCGGACCCGCTCGGCCCGGACGGAATCCAGACGGGTACTCCGTTGCTGAGCGTCCGGTTCCCCTCGCCACCGCGGAAGGTGATGCGCATCTGGAAGTCATCTGGGAGGCTGGCGGGCTTGTAGCGCATCCGGTAGTCGTTGCCTTCCACGTCGAGGAAGTAGTAGCCGTTGGGGTTGCCATCCGCCATGTCGGCGGCGGGGACTCCGCGCGCGTCGGTCGGGCCGGTGCTCCAACCTCCGCCGCGGACCTCGGCGAGAACCTGGTGGTGGAAGGTGCCCTTGCCCGGCCACACTGCCGGGTTGGCGCCGGGTGGTGTCGGGCCCATCTCTCCAGGCTCCATGTAGGTCTGCCAGCTGTTCGACGTGTCATGGCCGGAGGTGCTGAAGATGTGCTTACGATCCTTGAGCACCTCGAAGAGCTGGTCGAGGTTCACAGTGTTCTGAGCCTGGTCCCCGATAGCCTCGGTCCTGAGCGGGATGTGTGTAGTGATGACGATCAGTTTGTCCTTCGAGACATAGGCAAGATCGTTGGCAAGCCACTCCAGGCGACGCTCGTCGAGGTAGCCGCGGTACCCGCGTCCTTGGCCGAGGTAGTCGATATTGTCCATGTTGACGAAGTGCGCCTGACCGTAGTCGAAGGAGTAGTCGGTCGGCCCATAGACGCTCTTGTACGTCTCGGTGGCGTACGTGTCGTCTGGTACGTCGAAGTTGATGTCGTGGTTGCCGGGCAGGTTCCACCACGGGACACCCATCGTCGCGATGATCTCATTGTGCGGCCCGAACAGATCCAGAGGATCATTGACGACATCGCCGGCCGTCACTCCGAAGGACGCGTCGGTGCCGGTGAGCTCGTTCGCCACATCGGTACGAAGGTCATCCAGCTCAGCGAGCGTTGTCGTCTGCGGGTCGGCGAAGACGAGCGCCTGGAATGTGTCGGACTCCTTCTCCTTGTACAGGGGGAAGTTGACGGACTCGGGCAACGGACCAGTTGGTGAGATTCCAGGATAGTCGGTCGCGACCGGTGAACCTTCTGGGTAATGGATGTAGTAGAACCTCGGCAGCTGCTTGTCGTCGACGGGCACCATGTAGCCCGACGGCTTGGTCACGAAGATGATCGTCTCGTCAGTCACATTGATGCGGTAACGCCCGTTCCTGTCAGTGCGCACGACCTCGCGCCCGTTGGAGACCGACACGTGACGGACACCAGGTTCCTGAGCGTCCTGCTTTCCGTTCTTGTTGCGGTCCTCGAACACCACGCCGGTGGCGACCTGCGGCTCGGTCGCCGCGGCCTGCGCCCAGGAAACCGCCGGCTCGAACGCCGGCTTGCCCATCGCCACCATTGCCAGGGAGAGCGTCCCCGCGAAGAGCGTCCTGTGCATTACCTTCTTGTTGAACCATCGGGTCTCGGCCATGTTCGGCACCTGTCATCGGTTCCTTTCTCGACTGCCTTCTGACGATGCGTTCGGGAGAAGAAGTCAGGGGTTGGCCGCTGTCGGACTGGCCGTCCATCGGCCGATGCGGAGAGCACAGTTCAGCTATGCCAGTACGAGCCTCTCGACGAACCACACGACGCCGACGGTCGTGATCACACCGGTCGCGCCGAAATGTACGTACCGCGACCACGTGAACGTGCGTACGAAGAGGAACATCGGGAGGAGCAAGGCCACCATGAGCGCCTGCCCGAGCTCGATGCCGACGTTGAAACTCACCAGCGACGAGACCGCCGACCAGTCAAGATCGCCACTGAACTGGAGCGCTCCGGCGAAGCCCATGCCATGCAGGAGGCCGAAGCCGAAGACCACCGGCAACTGATACCTCGCTCCAGGTCTGCCGAGGGCGTTGGCGGCAGCGACGTAGGCGATGGACAGGGCGATCAGCGGCTCGACGACGGACGACGGCACGGTCAACACGTCGATGGCGGCCAATACCAACGTGGCACTGTGCGCCAGCGTGAACGCGGTCACCACGCCCAGCACCTCACGCAGTCCTCTGGCACCGATCAAGAGCGCTACCACGAAGAGGACGTGATCCAAACCGCCGAGGATGTGATGGAAGCCCAAGGCAGCGAAACGGTACACCTGGCGGACCAGGCTTGCCTCGCCCACGAGCAGTTCCCTGTGCTCGGCGTCGAAAACGAATTCCCCAGTCTCGCCCGCCAGGTGGTAGCTGGCCACATTGCCATGTCCCGGGTCCAGATCCCCCACGAGCACCGAGTACCGGACCTCGTACTCGCCTGTACCCGGGCAGTCAAACAGCACCGAGACACGTGCGTAGGGCTGCTCGAAGCGCTGCTCGACACCCGTGTCCTCGACAACGGCGTCGCAGACCACTCCGTCCACGAGCACCTGCAGATGCCGATCGAGGTACTCGGCGGCCTCGTCCTGGTCCCTCTTCAGCTCCCGCTCGGCGTCATCGGTTGAGATGTCCCCCGGCTCACCTACACCGGCGACCGTCGCGAACGCTGCATAGTCGACAACCAGCTCGTAGCGCACGTCGTCGCCCTGTTGGGCGATCTCGGAGAAGCCCTGGGTATCCAGCGTATGAGCAGCTGCCGGACCAGGGAGCAGGCAGACGGCCCATACCGAGGCGAGAACGACCGCGAGGAACGTCGTCGACTCGGTGCGTGCCGATCCCCTCCCTGGCCGCGGCGAGCGGTCCGCGCGCCGGTCGCTTCCGCAGACCGTGCTTCTCCGCCTGGACACCCCAGAACCCCCACTCAGAATGGCGGCCTGCACGCACGCCGGCCTGCCTGCTTGACAGACCTGCGTGCGCAGCCCCGAAGGCCGTGCCCTTTCGACATCCCAAATCAAAGACCGCGAGAATGACAAGACCACCAGTTGCCGCGCGAACTCCTGATGAACACGGCTGGTCTGCCGGATCGGCGTCCGAGCCCCCACACGATGGCATGTGCCGCCCGCGAGCACCTGGACGATCCGCAGCGCGGCGCAGCTGGGAGTGCCCGGCACCGGACCCGCCTGACGCGAGCGGCACGGCGGCATCGCTCGAGGACACCACTGCCACTACGCGAGGACCAGACTGGGGCCGACGTCAGCCGCACGTACGTCGGCCCCTATGTGGCTATCTGGCGGCCTCAGCCGGTGGGTAGCTGGAGCACTGCCTGCACAGGCAGGTGGTCGCTCGGGAACTGGCCGTTCTTTTGGAAGGTGTTGATGAAGCCCACACGGGTCCGCACCTGAGGTGTGGTCAGGATCCAGTCGATACGGCTTCCGCCCGGCACGAGCGGCCGGTAGCCGTGGAAGGTGGCGTACAACGGACTTCGCGACTCGGCCACTTCCCAGCTGTCCAGGAACGGACCGTTGGCCACGAGCATGTCGTTGACAGTTTGGCCGGCTGCCGCTGGTTCGTTGAAGTCGCCGGTGATCACGATCGGGAGGTCTGGGTCGAATCGTTCGGTCCGCTGGAGCATCAACTGAGCCGACTTCGCTCTCGCTTCGGCGTCGAATGCCTCGAAGTGCGTGTTGACAGAATAGAACTCGACGTCGGCCTCGCTGTCGTAGAAGCGAATCCAGGTGACCATGCGCGGACAGCAGCCGCCCCAGGTCTTCGAGCCCACCACGTCCGGAGTGTCGGACAACCAGTAGTGGCCGTACTCCAGCGGATCGAGCCGGCGACTGTCGTAGAAGATCTGCATGGCCTCGCCCTGCGAGCCACCGTCCCGCCCCTGCCCGATGCTGTCGTAGTACGCGGGCAGGTCGGCCTGGATGTCTCGCAGCTGCTGGTAGAGACCTTCCTGGGTTCCGATCAGATCGGGGAGTTCTCTCCGGAGCAGTTCACGCATGACCGGACGCCGCTCCTGCCAGGAGTTCGGCGGCGTGCTGCTGGCGAACCGAAGGTTGAACGACATCACGTGCAGCTCACCGCGGTATACCGGGCCAATCCCTTCCACTGCATCGGTCGTTGCAGCGGAGGCGCTGACCGAGGGTGCCATCAGCACACTCGCGAGCGCAAAGAAGACGCCGAACACGCCCAAGGTTCGACAGCGTGAGGACAGGCTGAGCATGGGACCTCCCGAATGGATACGACCGCCCTGCGGCCAACCGGAAGAACGCTAGGAGTGCTGTACTTCCGCCACGGGTACGGCCGGTAGCCCAACAGTGAAGACCTGCGCACAGGGTTTCTCACCAAGCCCCTCGCGCAGGCGCTCCAGTCCACACGGACGCGTTCCTCGTTCGAGGCGGCTGCCGACCGGCATTTGACGAATACTGATGCTCCAGCCCCTGCGTCAATGGCACGTGGATGCGAGGTGGGTGTTCATGGGCAGCGACAGCTACAACCGGGCCTCGCTGCGCCGCAACGGCGAGGCCGGCCCGCTGCAGACGATTGCGGCGAGGGTCTTCCTTACGGAGCGAACGTCTTCGCGATACAGCCGTCGGGGACAGCTCCGTGAGCCGAGCCCGTGCGTACACGCCGGCATCGCGACCCGCGTACTGACGTGCCTTCAGTCCGATGGTGGGAGCTCGACCGTGTAGAGAATGCTGCCGTCGATGTCGCGGAGCCTGACGGTCATGGCTCGGGTGTCGCGGTCGAAGGCGACCTCGCCGAAGAACTGGTAGCCGAACGCCGGGTTGCCAACGTCGGCGGTGGGCGCAGCCTGCGAGTAGACCACCTCCGGGCCGAAGGTGGCATCGATCCGGTTGGGTTCCGGGGCGACCCCGACGGCGGCGTTGAGCGGGCCTGAGACGAACTCCCAGAAGGGGTCGAAGTCCGTGAACCTCGCACGGGCGGGGTGGCAGTGGTGGGCGGCGGTGTAGTGGACGTCGCCCGTGACCCACACCATTCCGGTGATGTGGTGGCGTTTGGCGTAGGAGAGGAGGTCGGCGATCTCGAGCTCCCGGCCGAGCGGTTTGCCTGGCTCGCCCTGCGCGATGGCCTCGATCGCGGCGCCGTCGGGGACGACGAGGCTGATCGGCAGGTCCGCTGCAAGCACCTTCCAGGTGGCCTGGGAGGCCCGCAGCTGTTGCTTGAGCCACTCGAGCTGCTGGCGTCCGAAGACGCCGCCGTCGCTCGCTGTCTCGAGCCCGGTGGTGTTCGGGTCCTTGTAGGACCGCATGTCGATCACGAACACATCGAGCAGGTCGCCGTACCGCTGCACCCGGTAGATCCGGCCTTCGTCGTCGCTGCGGATGCTGGTCGGAAGGTACTCGTGGAAGGCCTGGCGAGCGCGGGCGGCGAGGACGTCGACCCGCTTCTCGGTGTAGCGGCTGTCGTCGAGAATCTCGCCCGGGTACCAGTTGTTCGTGACCTCGTGGTCGTCCCAGGAGTTGATCTGCGGAACCTCGGCGTTGAACCGGCGGAAGTTCTCATCGAGCAGGTTGTAGCGGTAGTTGCCGCGGTACTCAGCCAGAGTCTCGGCAACCTTGGACTTCTCCGGCGTGATGATATTGCGCCACACAGTACCGTCGGCCAGCGGCTTCTCGGCCGGGATCACGCCGTCGGCGTAGATCAGGTCACCGGAGCAGAGGAAGAAGTCTGGGTCCAGCCTCCGCATCGACTCGAAGATGCGGTAGGCGCCTCGGGAAGGGTCGATTCCCCAGCCCTGACCGCCGAGGTCGGCCGACCAGAGGAAGCGGATGTCGGCGACTCCGGCAGGCGCGGTGCGGAATCGGCCGACCGCAGGTTCGCCTGTGCGCGCGTCGTCATCAGGGTCAGAGAGCACGACACGGTAGAACACGTCCTGACCTGCGGGCAGTCCGCGGAGGACAGTCTTGCCGGTCAGGTCGCTGCCGTGGCCGAGAATTGGGCCGGTGACCCGTCGTACCCGACGAAACGACTCAGTCGGACTGACCTCGACGAACATCCGTGCCGGCCGATCCGCCCGCGCCCACAGCACTGCGGATGTCGCAGAGACGTCGCCAGACTGGACGCCGTGACTGACCGCCGGGCGTCCGGACCGGACCAAGCCCGCCGCGGCGGCCGCGGGCAACGGCAGAAGCAAGGAGGCTCCGCCCACCCCGCCCGCGAGAAGCACCGCGCGGCGGCTGGGACCACGAGCGGTCCGGTCACCAGGGACGGAGGATGCAGGCGAGTTCAGCACGAGATGGCTCCAGGGATCGAACGACTGTTGTCGTCCAGATCCAGCCAGCCGAATCGAAACCGGCGATGTCCCAGACGGGAAGCGCATGCGAAGTAAGGGATAAGCCGTTCCCCGAATCTCGAGCGGAACAGTGGCCGAGCACTCGCCGACGCGGATCCAGGCGCGTCACCGGCGTTCCTGACCAACCTGGTCCAGTTCACCTCGTGCATTCGCCGCACCTTAGCCGGCCACGACACAACAGACCGAGACGGCAATCGGCAAGTTCGAGCCCAGCATTCCCGACTGGTACTACATCCCTCGACGTTCCACAGGGTGCCCGGCAGATCGACGTCGTCTACTCATCCGACGGCCCACAGAACGTGCTCGCATCGGCATGCTCGGGCAGGGGCTTCCAGCTGGGTGCCAGCGGACTTCGTGACTGGTCGGGAGGGTCCCGCGATCGGTTCTCAACCGCGTGGCAGGCCACCGGGCTACACCGCAGGGTCGGTCATGCAGTTGCCTCGTCGCACGACAATGTCAACGATCAGCAATGTCAACGATCAGCCCGCTGTGGCGGCCAGTTCCGTGGCCGGTCTGCCGAACGGAACGATGCGGTCGGGTTCACGGCCGTAGCCGTCGATCTCGAAGCGGTCCTCGAGGACCCGCACAGTCGCGTACGCATTCGTGTCGAGCTCGACCATGCCGTGGAACGTCACGAAGTGCTTGCCGCCGGCGAAGCCGTAGTTGCCGTGGTGGTTGTGCCCGTTGAACCAGGCGACCACGTTGTCGTACGAGGTAACCAAGTCGACCAGCTCGTCGTCGTTCCAGGTGTTGTGGACGTTCTTCGGGTAGATCGGGTGGTGAGAGTTCAGCACCACCCTCTCGCCGCGGGAGCGGGCGCCGTCGAGGACGCGGCGCAGCCAGGCGAGCTGCTCCTCTCCCACCGCGCCGTTCCAGGTCTGGGCGTTGACCGCACCCTCGGCCGTGAGCCGGTCAAGCATCGCGCGGGCCAGCTCGTACTTCTCCGAGCCCTTGGGATTGGCGTAGAGGCTGATGTCGTTGGTGTCGACGACGACGAAGCGCCAGCCGTTGCGGCGGAAGTGGTGGTACGGCGCCGGCATACGCAGAGTCTCGAGCAGCTCGCCCAACGGCATCTGGAAGTCATGATTGCCGAGAACGTGGAACTTCGACATCCGCAGCTTCTCGAATGTCGGCACAACGTCGGCGAAGCTCTCGGCCAACCGATCGACAAAGTCGCCCAGATGAAGGGCAAAGTCCAGGTCGGCATCGTTGAACGCCGCCACCGCCTCGCGGAGCTTGTGCACCGACTCGCGGTAATGGCGAGTACCGGCAGTATCGACATCGGCGTACTGGCAATCCGCGATCACGCCGAACCGGAGCGGCTCTACGGCACCGGCCGGTCCAGCTCCGATGCCGAACGGCACCGTGGCGGCGCCGAGCGCTGACAGGCCGAGAAGCCGCCGCCGGCTCGGAGTCCAGTCCTGGATCAGGTCGCGAGAACGTGGGCGAGTCACAGTGAACCTCCTGCATCGTGGATTGTGGCCAGGAAATTGCCTCACCGTGTCTAGCCACAGACCCTGCAACGGCTCTCCAGTGAATAGGACCTGAAGCTTCCCGCCGGCGACGCAAAGCCGGTCCTCACCTCCGCCAGCACGTCCAAACTTCGCCGCGCATACGCCGCGCTGTCGCCAAACACGGCCTGATGGGCGACACCGTACAGGCGCCTGGTGAGTAGCCGGGGGCATCTCAGCCCCCGGCTCTCGTAGAACCGTGCGACGAGGAGCCGGAGCCGGACCGCTGGATCGATGCGGGAACCCCGGACCGAGGCGCCGCCGATGCGGTGATCTCGGCTCACCGGGGTGCGCTCACCCTGGCACCGGAGAACACGCTCAAGTCCTACGAGTACGCCTTCGCCTACGGCGTAGAGCTGGTCGAGGTCGACGTTCAACAGACCCGGGATGGACGGTTCGTGGCGCTGCACGACTCGACCGTCGACCGCACGACCAATGGCACCGGCAACATCGCGGACCTGACCTTCGAGCAGGCCCGCTCGCTCAACGCCGCCGACTACGACCCGTGGCGAGTTGTCGACCGACCTCGTTACCGGCCTGGATGGGTGCGTTGGGGTGCCGACCGTGAACTGGCGCGGCGCTTCGGTGTCCTTCGCCGGCGACGGGGCCGTACATGCGTCGACCGGGCGGATCACACCGAGCACCGGCTAAGCGGTCAGCACGCCTCAACGAGACCCACCGGAGTCCCATCCATCAGATCCATCGCACCCGGGCGAGACGGCCTATGGCTCGGCAGGCCCGGTTGCCTAGACGGTCCTGAGATTCCTGTGCAACCGGCCCGGTGGCTGGGGCGTCCTCTAGCTGCAGGTATAAGCGGCGCGGGTCAGGTCTGCCGGGTGCAGCCAGCACGCGGCCGCAGTGTTTATGGGGCTGGGGCATGGGGGTCTCGCAGTGACTACCGCAATCTTCTGGGCAATCCTCGCCGTCATCTACGCCGGCCTGGTGCTGCTCCTTATCGCGCTCGCCGCAACAACAAGGCATGCGCACCGGAAACGGCTTCGAGCGATTTCGCAAGCGAAGATGTCTAGCTACGTTCCCCACCAGCGATCGGCTGTCCACCCCGATCCTCAGCACAGACCTGCCGCGAGGATGCAGAAGATCGCCAGGGTAGCGAAGTAACTGCAGGGTCGACCGGATACGGATCTAGGTTGCCCCATTGGCTGCTGACGCAGCCGAACCTGTCGGGGTGCCAAGCATCGCTGTGCCTTGGTGTTTTGGCGGCAAGCCCCGAACACCTCCGGGGTCGTCGGATGGGTCAGGTGGTCACGGGCGCTTCCCAGTTGATGCGGTAGTCGTGTACCCAGTCCGAGGTGCTCCGTGCCGCCTGCCGCGCGACCAACGGAATGACGATCCGATCTCTGATCAGCCCACTCACCCTGCCCGGGATCTTCTGGTCGCTGGTCCGCTTGGCCCGGGTGATGAGTTTCTCCACGCGTCTGCGGCGTAGCGCCTCGAAGGCGGCAAGGGCAGTCCCCGTGTCGGGCTGGTCGCGCAGGCACTTCGCCAGCACCACGCCGTCTTCGATCGCGAGGGAGGCGCCTTGGCCCGAGGTCGGTGAAATTGCGTGGGCAGCGTCGCCCAGTAGCACTATCGAGGCAGAGTGCCACCTGGCGACCGTGGGCAGATCGCAGGTGTTCCATGGCGTCAGGATGTCGTCGGTGTGTGCGATGAGCTGGAGTGCTGGAGTGTGGTCGTCGGCGAATAGCCGCTGGAGTTCGGTACGCCATCGCGACGCCAGCTCCGCGAGCTCGTCCGGGCTCGCCTCGGCAGCGCGCGGCACGTTGGCGAACCACCACACGTCGCCTGGACCGCGCTTGACGTAGGCGAAGAACGCCCGTCTGCCGAAGGTCATCGTGAACACGCCGGGCTGGGTCGCTACGTCGATTCCGTGGGCAAAGCCGCCGGTGTTGAGCAGGCCGGTGTAACGAGGGGGTCGGCCGTCGGGGTTCAGCAACGCACGGGTGCGCGAGTTCAGGCCGTCGCCACCGATCAGCAGATCTCCCTTGGCTCGAGTACCGTCGGCGAAGGTTGCGACCACCCGGCCGTCGGCTCCTGTCGTCGCGTCGAGGAGTTTCTTGCCATACTCGATCGCGATCCCGCGGCGGACCGCCTCGTCGCGGAGTCCAATGTAGAGGTCGGAGCGCCTGATGCTCTGGCTGACCAGACCGTTGTCGGGCCTGCCGATCGCGAACGTGCCGAGAGGGCGGCCCGCGCTGTTCTGCATCGCGAGGACTGGCGTGTCGAACCCGCCGAAGTCGCGGGCGTCGACGGCGATCAGCCGAAGCGCGGCCAGTCCGTTGACGGCGACTGTGAGGAACGCTCCGACCCCGTCTGCCGAGCGGTCGTACGCCTCGTAGATGGTCGCGTCGAGGCCCGCTTGTCGCAGGGCCATCGCGGTCACGGGTCCGGTGATGCCCGCTCCGATAATGATCGCCTTTCGCATGCCTGACACCATAACCTGGTTAGCCATACTATGGCTAGTAGGATTCTGAACTAGGGTGAGCACGTGATCGAACCGCCCCGACCACGGTCCCCGCTGGCTATGGTGCTGCTGGCACTTCTGGCCGAGGAGCCAATGCACGCCTACCGCATGCAGCAGCTGATCAAGATCCGACGCAAGGACGATGTGGTCAACGTCGCGCGGAGCAACAGCGTCTACCAGACGATTGACCGCCTGCTCCGTGACGGGCTGATCGAAGTACACGAGAAACTCGCAGGCGGCGTCGGGCCGGGCCGGATCGTCTACGCGATCACCACGAACGGCCAGAAGACACTGCGCCAGTGGACCGACACCATGCTGTCGACGCCGGCTCGGGAGTTCCCCGAATTCCGCGCCGTGCTGGCGGTGCTCGCCATCATGAGCCCCGACGCGGTACGCCCCCAGCTCGAACGCCGGGCCGAGGCACTGCAGTCCACACTGGCACAGGCCAGGCGGGAGCAGCAGATGGCACGAAAACTCGAGCTCCCAAGGATCCTCATGCTCGAACACGAGCACATGGTCGCCGTGACCAGGGCCGAACTCACCTGGCTCCGCAACGTCCTCGCCGACCTCGGCTCCGGCAAGCTCACCTGGTCGACCGAAGAGATGCTTGCCATGCGAGACAAGTTCGAGTCATGACATCGATGAGAACTGCGCCGGTTCGCGATCCGCAGCGGGGAGTTTCAATCAGCCGCTGACACCCGCAGCCCCGCAGCAGACCAGTCATAGACATGTCCCACCACGTAGAAGTCCAAGTCACAGGGCCAATCCGCGATCACTCCAAGATAAGCGGGGAGATCGTGAGATGGCAGGACCGGCGGCTGGACTTCGCCGCCCTACAGCGGCAATACACCCAACGTCGACGCGCTGCCGAGTTCGCCGTGACCCATCCGGGTCACCTTGTGCTGTTCGACGTCCTCGAGAGCGCCCGCGGCGGCGACCTGCGACCGCCAAGGTTGTCGACCGTGTCTTGGTGAAGGGGCGGTGTCCCGCCGAAGCCCGGCGCACGAGGCGGCGTCCAGTGACACACGGCGTCCCAGATCTTGAACTGGAGGCCGAGCACGAACCCGCCTCATGCCCAAGGCACTCCGAACTTCGCCGCGTATACGCCACACCGATCCCACCGCACCAGCGACGCACTACGCGGCACTTCTCTGACCAGGGCAAACACCGGAAAACAGCCCGAAGGCGACGGTCCGCGGGCCGTTGCCCACTCCGATGGGATGGTTCCCAGCCAAACCGGGTTTGACCTGGGCTTTTGCATCGTGGCAGGTGTTGGATTCGAACCAACGTAGCTTGCAGCGGCGGTTTTACAGGCCTACGGTCAGACCGCTTCTGACCTGCAAGGACGTCTCCGTGACAAAGCATTTCGGGGAGCATTCGGGGGACGCGGCACAGCACATGTACGGCAACTGCAAAGGACCTTCGGGTTTCTGGCTGCGCTGAGCGTGGACCATAGTCGCGTCCGAGGCTTACCGTCCTGACCGTGGTTGACCGTTGCCGACCATGATCGGCCCTGGCTGGGGCACGCGGAGGGCACGCCGACCTCACCTCCAATGACACAAGAGCCCCGATGCGTGCCCTACACACGCCAGGAAGGGCGAACACCGGTCGGTCAGCGGATGAGGTCCTCGCCGGCTTGTTCATGCCGTACGCCGCGATCCGGGTGGAACGCCATGTGAAAGTCCCTCTCGGACTCGGCGTGCTGCTCGAAGCCCAAGCGCTCATAGAGCCTGCGCGCGCTCACGTTGTTCCTGTCGACGTCGAGATGCAGAGGTTTCGCGGTGGATCGGCTCTCCTCGATCAGTGCCCTGATGAGATGGGTGCCGATTCCGTTGCCCTGGAAAGCCGGGTGGATCTGAATTCCCCCAAGGAAGATCCGGTCCGGGAAGCGGACGACCCGGAACCTGCCCGCTGGGGCGCCGTCGAGCTCGATGATCGAGAGGATGCTCTCCGGCTCGTCCGCGCCGAAGTACCCGTCGATTCCCTCGGCAAAGGCCTTCCGACATTCCTCGACATCGATCGACGGATCGACTTGTGCTTCGACATTCGCCAGCACGTCAGCGAGGACGGGGATGTCATCCCTCGTAGCGGTGCGAAGCGAGATCATGACCACTACAGTGAGAGCGCATCGGCCAGATCACAACCGGTTTTCTGGGACCGCATCGGGCTGGCGTGCCGACCTTCGACGTCCCCGGACACCATCGCCCCCACGTCTGACGCTGGCCGCGTTCGTGCGGAAGCGGATCGACTCTTCGCCACCAGGTGGCGCCGTTTCCGCTTGATCAACAGCGCTAGTACCCCGTGGTTGAGATCTTTTGACGGTTCGTTTTGGTGAGGATCTGGTCGGCGGTCTTGGTCCAGACGAAGGGGTGGCAGCGGTCGTTCCAGCCGGTGATGAATTGGCGGATCTTGGTGATCAGGT
>NZ_JBEEAB010000026.1:0-80266 GCF_040120725.1 Actinopolymorpha sp. B9G3
ACCTACGGAGTGCCTTTCCGCTCGGACGACTTCGACCTTCGACAAGCCGAATTCTTCCAAGCCGGACAGGCACTTCCGTACATTTACGCGCCGAACTCACCCACAGCCCACGAAAGATCGAGGCTAGTCTCGTGGCCGTGACGGACGACGCCCTGTTCGACGTATCCGGAGGTTCGGCCGGACCGGCGGCTCCTCGCGCCTCTGGAAGTCTGGCCGACGCCGACCACCTGTCGGCACCGCTGGCGGTCCGGATGCGTCCGCAGAGCCTCGACGATCTCGTAGGTCAGCGGCAGTTGCTGGCGCCCGGTGCGCCGCTTCGCCGGCTGATCGAGGGTGATCGTCCGGAAGATCGTGATCAGGGCCGGACGCCACCGACGACCGACGGCGGCGTGCCGTCGCTGCTGCTGTGGGGGCCGCCCGGGTCGGGCAAGACGACGATCGCCGCCATCCTCAGCCGACAGACCAACCGGATCTTCGTCGAGCTTTCCGCCGTGACCTCGGGGGTCAAGGAGGTGCGCGCGGTGATCGACACGGCCCGCCGGGAGCTGGGTCGCACCCGCGAGACGGTGCTGTTCGTCGACGAGGTGCACAGGTTCAGCAAGTCCCAGCAGGACGCCCTGCTTCCCGGCGTCGAGAACCGCTGGGTGACGCTGGTGGCCGCGACGACCGAGAACCCGTACTTCTCGGTGATCTCACCACTCCTGTCGAGGTCGCTGCTGCTGCGCCTCGAGCCCCTCTCCGACGACGACATCCGTGGATTGATCCACCGCGCGCTGGTTCATGAGCGTGGCCTCGGCAGCACGGTCACGCTGGCGGAGGATGCCGAGGAGCACCTGCTCCGGATGTCCGGGGGAGACGCCCGCCGTGCGCTCACCTATCTCGAGGCGGGCGCGGGCGCCGCGATCGCCCTCGGCGCGGCCGAGGTCGACCTCGGGACCCTGGAGACGGCCGTCGACCGGGCCGCGGTCCGCTATGACCGTGACGGCGACCAGCACTACGACGTCGCCAGTGCGCTCATCAAGTCGATCCGGGGGAGTGACGTCGATGCGTCACTGCACTACCTGGCAAGGATGGTCGAGGCCGGTGAGGATCCGCGCTTCGTCGCCCGGCGGCTGGTCATCCTCGCGAGCGAGGACGTCGGCATGGCGGATCCGACGGCGCTTGGCGTGGCGGTGGCGGCGCACCAGGCGGCGCAGTTCGTCGGCCTGCCCGAGGCCGCGATCAACCTGGCGCACGCCGTGATCCATCTCGCACTGGCGCCGAAGTCGAACGCCGTGGTGAAGGCCATCGGCGCAGCACTCGATGACGTCCGGTCCGGCCGGATCGGGTCGGTGCCGGCGCACCTTCGCGATGCGCACTACAGCAGTGCGAAGAAGCTGGGCCACGGAGCGAGCTACTCCTACGCCCACGACGACCGCCGCGGGATCGTCGCCCAGCAGTATGCACCTGATGTCGTGGCAGGGCGGACCTACTACGAACCGACCGGCCGTGGGGCGGAGAAGGCGTACGGCGAACGGCTCGAACGGATCCGCCGCATCCTCGCCGGCGACGAGTGACGCCTCAGGTGGGCGGCCAGGCACGCCGCACACGGCATTGCAGCGTTCTGGCCGCTTGGGCGAGGCGGGTGTCTGCGGTGACCAACGCGCAGTCGTTGACTTCGGCGGCCGCCACATAGGCGGCGTCGTATCCGATGGCGTGATCCCGTGCTGCCCACATCCTGGCCAGCAGCGGCTGGACCGCGAGCAGGTCGACAGGGATCTGCATGAGCGCCCGGACGGCGTCGTGAGCCCGCGCGGGGCCGATCATGCCGCCCATGAGTCGGCCCCGGATGGCAGCGAAGGTCTCGGCCACCAGCTGTTCGGGTGCGGCCCAGTGATGGTCGCGACCCAGCTCGGCTCGTGCCCGGTCGCCCAGGATGTCGTCGTCGGTGAACGCGTTGGTCAGAACCGAGGCATCGACGATGATCATGGCGCACCGGTGTCGTGATCATCGTCGTCATGATCATCGTGGCCTGCCCGACGGTCGCGTCCGGCGCGTACTTCGTCGACGAGGCGACCGGCTGCGCCTCGAGTCAGCCGCGAGCCGTCCGTCCGCCCCTCGAACTGCTGGAGAATCCGGCCGACAGTGCTTGCTCGGCGTGCCTCCATGGTGACCATCTCGAGGAGATAGGCCTGCAGAGACTGGCCGCGGATCTTGGCCTGGGTGGCCAGGACGTCGCGGACCTCTTCGGGAACGTCGCGAATCTGCAGGGCCACCATGCATGCATTCTACATGCACAGGAGGGGACGCAGAGATCGTCGTCCGACACGGCATCGATGGGGCGGCGTACGAACGCTCCTCGGGGGTTATAGGTTTGGACGCCATGACTGCCGGTGAGATTGCGGGACTTATGGCAGCTGGCGCGTTGCTGCTGCTGGTGGGCGTTCTCGCCTACCCCATCCTCAAGCTGGGCAGGGTCTTCGAGGAGACCCGCCTGCTCGTACGCGGTGTCACCGACCAGAGCCTGCCCCTGCTCGGTGAGGTCACGACCACGGTGAGCACCACCAACGCCCAGCTGGCCCGCGTCGACACGATCACCGCGCGGGCGGAGACCGTGTCCGACAACGTCGCCGGGCTGTCGTCGCTGTTCGCGGCGACCCTGGGCGGGCCACTGGTGAAGTTTGCGGCCTTCTCCTACGGCGTCCGCCGGGCGATCAACGCCCACGACCGCAGAGATGTCGAACGCCGGGTCAGGTCGGAGATGAAGGGCCAGCGCCGGAAGGGAGCACGGGCCCGATGAAGCGAGTTTTCTGGGTGGCGGTCGGCGCCACCGTCGGGATCCTGGTCGTCCGCAAGCTTTCGCAGAAGGCCGACCAGTTCACCCCCCAAGGCGTGGCCAAGCAGCTCTCCGGCCTCGGCGATGCCGTCCGGGCGTTCGGTGCGGAGGTCCGGGCCGGCATGGAGGCACGCGAGCAGGAGCTGCGCGAAGCTCTCGCACTCGACGACCACCACCCCAACGGTCACGGCGGCGGGCTCGACGCCGACGCAGCCGCGCGGTTCGCGAACGACCCCGACACGACCTGGAGGGACACCCGCTGATGGAGACGGCGGAAATTCGCCGGCGCTTCCTGCGCTTCTTCGGCGAGCGCGGACATACGATCCTCCCATCGGCGTCCCTGCTGCTCGACGACCCGAACCTGTTGTTCGTCAATGCCGGCATGGTGCCCTTCAAGCCGTACCTCCTCGGACAGGAGACGCCGCCCTACCCACGGGCGACGAGCGTGCAGAAGTGTGTGCGTACCGGCGACATCGAAGAGGTCGGCAAGACCACCCGGCACGGCACGTTCTTCCAGATGAACGGCAACTTCTCCTTCGGCGACTACTTCAAGGAACGCGCCATCGAGCTCGCCTGGGAGCTGATCACGACCCCGGTCTCCGACGGTGGGTTCGGCCTGGACGAGTCGAAGATCTGGGCGACGGTCTATTTCGAAGACGACGAGGCCGCCCGGATCTGGGAGCGTCGGATCGGGTTGCCGCCGCACCGGATCGTCCGCCGTGGCATGGCGGACAACATGTGGTCGATGACCGTGCCGGGGCCCTGCGGACCGTGCAGCGAGCTCTACCTCGACCGCGGCCCGGAGTTCGGCCCCGACGGTGGGCCGGAGGTCGACGAGGACCGTTACCTCGAGTTCTGGAACCTCGTCTTCATGCAGTACGAACGCGGCGAGGGCCCCGCCAAGGAGGGCTACCCGATCCTGGGTGAGCTGCCGGCGAAGAACATCGACACCGGCATGGGCCTCGAACGCATGGCCTACCTCATCCAGGGCGTCGACAACATCTACGAGAACGACGAGATCCGACCGGTGCTCGACCGGGCGACGGAGCTGTCGGGGCGCAAGTACGGCGCCGACCACGACAGTGACGTACGCCTGCGGGTCGTCGCCGACCACGTGCGTTCGGCCATGATGATCGTCGGCGACGGCGTGACCCCGAGCAACGAGGCGCGCGGCTACGTGCTCCGAAGGATCATCCGCCGGGCGGTCCGGCAGATGCGGCTCCTCGGTGTCGACGTGCCCACCATGCCCGAGCTGCTGCCCGTCAGCCTGTCGCGGATGAAGCTGTCCTACCCCGAGCTCGAGCAGGACTGGGCCCGGATCAGCTCGGTCGTCTACGCCGAGGAGGAGACGTTCCTCGGCACCCTCAAGACTGGTACGCAGATCTTCGACCTCGCCGTGGAACAGACCAGACAGGCCGGCAGCGAGGTTCTCACCGGTGACAAGGCGTTCCAGCTGCACGACACCTACGGTTTCCCGATCGACCTGACCCTGGAGATGGCGGCCGAGCGCGGGCTCGCCGTGGACGATGACGGGTTCCGCCGGTTGATGGCCGAGCAGCGGTCTCGCGCGAAGGAGGACGCTGCCGGACGCAAGAGCGGGCACGCCGATTTGTCCGCCTACCGCGGTGTCGCCGACGCGCTGGGGCGGGCGGTGGAGTTCACCGGCTATGACGAGGTGGTGTCCGAGGCGCAGGTCGCCGGGCTCCTGCTGCACGGCGAGCCGGTACAGGCCGCCCGTGAGGGCGAGACGGTCGAGCTGGTCCTCGACCGCACGCCGTTCTATGCCGAAGCCGGCGGGCAGCTCGCCGACGAAGGCGTGATCGAACTCGCCAACGGTGCCAGGCTCGCCGTCCACGACGTCCAGTCGCCGCTCGGTGGGCTCATCGTCCACCAGGCGAAGGTCCTCCGCGGCGAGGCGGTCGCCGGTCAGACGGCGAGCGCGCAGGTCGACGTCGAACGCCGCCGGGCGATCTCCCGCGCGCACACCGCGACCCACATGGTGCACAAGGCGTTCCGGGAGGCTATCGGCGAGACCGCGGCACAGGCCGGTTCGGAGAACGCGCCGGGCAGGTTCCGGTTCGACTTCAACGCCACCGGTCCCGTCCCACCGAGCGTCCTCGCCGAGGCCGAGGAGCGCGTCAACGAACTGCTCCTTGCCGACCTCCCGGTCACCGCACAGGTCATGCCGATCGACGAGGCGCGCGCCTCCGGGGCGATGGCCCTGTTCGGGGAGAAGTACGGCACCGACGTCCGGGTGATCTCGGTCGGTGAGTGGGCGCGCGAGCTCTGCGGCGGTACCCACGCCGGCCGGTCCGGCCAGCTCGGCGTGGTCAAGCTGCTGTCAGAGTCGTCCATCGGTGCGGGAATCCGCCGGGTGGAGGCCCTCGTCGGCGCGGACGCGTACCGCTTCCTCGCCCGCGAGCACGTCCTGCTCGGCCAGCTGTCCGAGGCGTTGAAGGCCCGACCCGAGGAACTCCCGGAGCGGGTCGCCGGCATCGTCGACCGGCTGCGCGCCGCCGAGAAGGAGCTCGAACGCATCCGGGTCCAGCAGGTGCTTGCCGCCGCTGGCGACCTGGCAGCCAATCCGGAGGACATCGCGGGCGTCGCCTTCGTCGGACACGAGGTGCCCGAAGGCGCGTCGGCTGGTGATCTGCGCAAGCTCGTCCTCGACGTCCGGGGCCGGATCCCGCGGGACCGGCCCGGTGTCGTCGCGGTCGTCGGTGCCTCAGGCGGCCGCCCCTCGGTGGTGGTCGCCGTCAACGACGAGGCTCGCAACCGCGGCCTTCGCGCCGGTGAGCTGGTCAAGATCGCGGCCGGCATCCTCGGCGGCGGAGGTGGCGGCAAGGACGACGTGGCCCAGGGCGGTGGCACCGATCCGGCGAAGGCGTCAGGGGCGCTGCAAGGCGTCCAGCAGGCCATCAGGGACCGGGTCACGAGCGGCTGATCGACGAAGGACCTAGGCGATGCGCGCGGGTGTTCGGCTGGGGATCGATGTGGGCACCGTGAGGATCGGCATCGCGCGGTCGGACCCGGCCGGCAGCGTGGCAGTTCCGGTCGAGACCGTCGCCCGTGGTCGCGGTGACCTCGACCGCATCGCCGCGCTTGTCGCCGAGGTGGACGCGGTCGAGGTGATCGTCGGTCTGCCGATCTCGCTCTCCGGCCGCGAAGGCCCGGCCGCCGCGAAGGCCCGTGAGTTCGCCCTCGCCCTCGCCACCCGGCTGAGCCCGGTGCCGATCCGGTTGGTCGACGAGAGGTTGTCGACCGTGGGCGCGCAGCGAAACTTTCGGGACCAGGGATTGTCCATTCGCGGAACGCGGGAACGCATTGACCAGGCCGCTGCTGCCATCATCCTCCAGAGCGCTCTCGACGCCGAGCGTTCCAGCGGTGCGCCACCAGGAACGTCCTTGACCGAGGGCCGGAGGAAACCCCGTCAGAAGCGCGATGGGAAGGGGAAGGACCACCAGTGAGTGAGCTCGGGTTCCGCACCACCGCTCGGGTGCGGCCACGTCGGGGCCGCGGTTGCCTGGCTGTCTTCGTGGCGTTCGTCATTCTCGGTGGCGCGGTCGCGTTCGTCGCGGTCAAGGGCCAGTCCTATCTGGCCAATGCGTTCACCGTTCCCGACTACTCCGGGCCAGGTCAGGGAGAGATCGTCGTGCAGGTGTCGCCGGGCGACACGAGCCGCGACATCGCGTACACGCTCGAGGGCAAGAACGTGGTGAAGAGTGCCGAGGCCTTCACGCGGGCGGCCAGGAAGGACAGCCGTGCGCTCGGGATCCAGCCCGGGTTCTACCGCCTCCGGGAGCAGATGGGCGCCAAGGAGGCACTCGCGTTGATCCTCGACCCGACGGCGCGGATCCTCGAGCGGGTCACGGTGCCGGAGGGGAGGCGGGTGTCGAGGACGGTCGCGATCCTGTCGGAGGAGACCGGCATCCCGAAGAAGGAGTTCGCAGCGGCGTTGAAGGATCCGGAGAGCCTCGAGCTTCCGCCGTACGCCAAGGGCGGCGCGGAGGGCATGCTCTTCCCGGCGACGTACGACATCGACCCCGGTACCACGGCAAACTCGCTGCTCCGCGAGATGGTGGCGCGGCACGTCGAGGTGGCCGAAGGGCTCGGCCTCGCGGCAGGCGCGCGCGATCTCGGCTTCAGCCCACGGCAGGTGGTCACGGTGGCGAGCCTCGTGGAGGCCGAGGCGCGCCGGCCGGAGGACTTTCCGCGGGTCGCCCGGGTGATCTACAACCGGCTGGCGGAGGAGCAGAGACTGGAGCTGGACTCGACCGTGCACTACGCGGTCAACCGGTACGACACCGTCTCCACGACCAGGAAGGAGCGTGCCGTCTCCTCGCGGTACAACACCTATCGACATGTCGGCCTGCCGCCTGGCCCGATCAACGCGCCCGGGGAGCGGGCGTTGCAAGCAGCGCTCAAACCCGCGCCCGGCGGGTGGTTGTTCTTCGTGACCGTCAATCCCGACTCGGGTGAGACGAAGTTCGCGCAGACCTACAGCGAGCACGACCAGTACGTCGCCGAGTTCCAGCAGTGGTGCCGGGCGAATGCCGACCGCTGCTGACGGGGCCGAGCAGGGCGGGTCAGTCCGGCGTTGCGCCGTTCTCGGTTCGCCGATCTCCCATTCCCTGTCGCCGGTCCTCCACCGGGCCGCCTACTCCGAACTCGGGCTCGACTGGCGCTACGACGCGTTCGAGGTCGACGAGGAGGGCCTCGCGGGATTCCTCGACGGGCTCGGCCCGCAGTGGCGGGGGCTGTCGCTCACGATGCCGTTGAAGCGGGCCGCGATCCCCTTGTGTGACGAGGTTTCCTCCCAGGCACGGCAGGTCGGCGCGGTCAACACGGTGATCCTCGACGAGGGCCGGCGCATCGGCGCGAACACCGACGTCCCCGGAATCGTCTCCGCCCTGCGGGAGCGAGGCGTGACGTCCGCCCGTCGTGCCCTGCTGCTGGGGGTGGGGGCGACTGCATGCTCCGCCCTTGCCGGGCTCGCCGAAATCGGGATAGTCGACGTCCTCGCGGTTGCTCGCGATCCCGCCCGGGCAGGTGAGCTGCAGGCATTGGCCGCGACGTTGGGGGTCCGGACGAGCGTGGTGTCGTGGGAGGTCGCATCCGAGTGCCGCGCCGTCGACGTAGCGGTGTCCACGGTGCCCGACCGGGCGGCGGGCCCGTTGGCCGAAGCGGTCGTCGAGCGGACCGAGGTCGTCTTCGACGTTCTCTACCACCCGTGGCCGACCCGGCTGGCGGCGGTGGCGGCGGACGCCGGACGGGTGGTTGTCGGGGGTCTCGACCTGCTGGTGCACCAGGCGGGGGTCCAGGTGGAGTTGATGACGCGACGTTCACCGGCGCCGGTGGCCGTGATGCGTACGGCGGGCGAGAGGGCGCTCGAGGCGAGGGGGTTGGCCGCGGACAGCACATAGGTGCCGCCGCGGTGCGTCACACAACACGGGGGGAACCATGGCGGGGGTCCAGCACGACGCACAGGTACTCGACAGTCACGTACACGGCGCCCAGCTAGCAGGAACGCAGGGGCTCCGGCGGCGGGCGCTGGTGGGCGCAGCGCTGCTCACCGGAGTCACCGGTCTGGTCGGCTGCGGCAAGGGGGTCGAGAAGAACGGCATCACCCCCGTCGACGGCACCGGCGGTGGCACGGCGACCGCCAGGCCACCGAAGCCGCCGACCCCACCCGCGCCCCTGGGCACGCCCACGCCGGCAGACTGGAAGGCACTCGCCGAGAGCCTGTCGGGCAAGCTGCTCCGCCCCGGTGATGCGGGGTACCCCGTCGCCCATCAGCTGTACGACCCCGCGTACGACAGTGTGCTTCCGGCGGCGGTCGCCGAATGCAGCGACCCGGCTGACGTCGCGACGACGCTGAAGTTCGCCGAGCGGTTCAAGCTCCCGCTCACTGGCAAGTCCGGCGGCCACTCCTACGTCGGCGCGTCGACCAACCATGGCGGCATCGTCATCTCCGTACGACCGATCGCCGGCATCACATTCGACGGCACAACGGCGCGGGTCGGCGCCGGTACACCGCTCAAGCAGGTCTACACCGACTTCGAGGCCAAGGGCCGGATCATCCCGGCCGGATCATGCCCCACTGTGGGAGTCGCCGGGCTCACCCTGGGAGGCGGGCTCAGCCTCGGCAACCGGGCGTACGGCATGACCTGCGACACCGTCACACAGGTGCAGGTCGTCACCGCCGACGGCAAGGTCCGGATCGCGAACGCCACGAGCGAACCCGAGCTGTACTGGGCCTGCCGCGGCGGAGGAGGCGGGACGCTCGGCGTGGTGACGGAGTTCTGGTTCAAGACGGTCGCCTCGCCGTTGATCGGGACCTTCAGCGTGCAGTGGAACTGGCCCGATGCGGCCGCGGTGGTGCAGGGCTGGCAGCGGTATCTGCGGACGGCGCCGGACGAGGTATGGCCGTCGCTGCGGCTGACCGCGAACCCGTCCGGTTCGCAGACCGCGAGCGTCTTCGGTGTCGACGTGGCGAACGATCCGGGCCAGGCGCTGGACAGGCTGATCGGCGCGGTGGGCCGCAAACCGCACACGCACTCGTCCACCCCCGACCGACGGTTCGGACCCGACCCGGATGGCCCGCGCACCGTCTTCTACGCCGGCACCGACATTCTCGGGACCCCGCTCACCGACTCCGGCATCTCGGCTGTCCTCGCCGCGATGAACACGAGGGCCCACGACACGCGGCTCGCGGCCACGGCGATCTTCGACCCCCTGGGTGGTGCGGTTTCGCGGCTCGCCGTGGACGCCACCGCGTTCCCGTGGCGTCGGTCGTTCGCGTCGATCCAGTGGTATTCCGAGCGTGGCGGCGCCACCGGCCAACAGGCCCGGGAATGGATCGCCGCCGGGCACAAGGCGGTGGCCGGCTCGGCCGTCGGCGGCTACGTCAACTACCTCGAGGCGAGCCGCCCCAGCGGCAAGCTCTACTTCGGTCCCAACCTCGACCGGCTGCGGGCGGCCAAGGCGAAGTACGACCCGACAGACGTGTTCAAGCTGCCGTACGCCCTCTGAGGGAGAGGCATCCCTCCGACGCCCTGGGCAACCTCACGAAACGACGGCCGCCACGCGTTGACAGGGTATGACCGTGCAGCCCTCCGAGCAGGTGGTCCCGTTCGAGCAGGTGGTGGAGGAGCACGGTCTCGTGGTCCTGCGGGTCTGCCGGGCCATTCTCGATCCTGTCGATGCCGACGACGCGTGGTCGGAGACGTTCCTGGCCGCCCTGGAGGCCTATCCGAGGCTCCGTCCGGGCAGCAACGTCCGGGCGTGGCTGGTGACGATCGCCCACCGCAAGGCGATCGACCGGCACCGGTCCGCCGCGAGGAACCCGGTGCCGACAGCGACGGTGCCCGAGCCCGGCGTCGGGCACGAGGAGCCCGCAGGGGACGACGCTCTGTGGGAGGCGGTACGCACACTGCCGCCGAAGCAGCGGGCCGCGGTGGCCTACCGCTATGTCGCCGACCTCCCTTACCGCGAGATCGGCGCACTGATGGGCATCAGTGAGACCGCGGCCCGCCGCAACGCCGCTGACGGCGTAGCCGCCCTTCGGACGACTTATCTAACGCACCAGGAACCGGGCCGGGAGGGGGACGACGACAGGCCTACGGTTCGATCAGGCCGGTCCGGATCGCGTAGCGGGTGAGCTCGATCCGGTCGCGCAGGCCGAGCTTCTGCAGCAGGTTCGCGCGATGTCGTTCCACCGTCTTGACACTGATGACGAGGATGTCAGCGATCTCCTTCGAGCTGTGACCTTCGGCGACCAGTTTGAGGATCTCCTCCTCGCGGTCGGTGATGGCCCGCTCGGGGATGCCGCCTGTTCGTACGTCGTCGAGATAGTGGCGGATGAGGGCGGTGACGGCGCCGGCGTAGAGGAAGGGTTCGCCCCGGATCGCTGCCCGGCAGGCCGCCACGAGGTCGCGGTCGGCGACGGACTTGAGCACGTATCCGGACGCTCCTGCCCTGAGCGCCTCGAAGAAGTACTGCTCGTTGTCATGCATGGTCAGGATGAGGATGCGCAGGTCCGGCTGGATCCGGGAGAGCTCGCGCGCCGCCTGTAACCCCGTCAGTCGAGGCATGGCGATGTCGAGGATGGCCAGGTCGGGCCGGACGGCACGGGCTCTCTCGATCGCCGCCGCCCCGTCGCCCGCCTCGGCGACGACCATGAGATCAGGCTCGCTGTCGAGAATGAGCCGGACGCCCCGGCGTACCAACGCGTGGTCGTCGGCGAGCAGGATGCGCGTCCTCCGCTCGGACATTGGTCACTGTCCTTCGTTGGTAGCGGGGATATGCAGGCACACCTCGGTGCCGCCGGACGGGCTGGGACCGAGGGTCAGGCCGGCGCCGATCAGCAGCGCGCGCTCGCGCATGCCGGTGATGCCCGCGCCCTCGGCCGCTCGGCCGATGCCTCGCCCGTCGTCACGGATAAGGAGCTCCACACCGGCAGGCCGGTGCCGGAGAGTCAGGTCGACGCGGCGCGCCTCCGCATGGCGCGCAGCGTTGGTGAGGCTCTCCTGGGCCACCCTGTAGACGACCAGTTCGGCGTCGTTTCCGAGCTCGGGTAGGTCGGAGTCGAGCCGCGCGTGCACCGTGAGCCCGGCATGGGTGGAGAACTCCGCGGCAAGGGCCTTGAGGGCGCTGCGCAGGCCGAGCTCCTCCAGGTCTCCAGGACGGAGCCGGCGGGCGATCCGGCGGATCTCGTCAAGGCTGTCGCGGGTGGTCTCCTGGACCTGTGCCAGCTCGGTCCGCATGTGGGCAGGCGCTTGGTCGGACACGCGTTTGAGCTGGAGCAGTACGGCAGTGAGCGTCTGTCCAACCTCGTCGTGGAGCTCCTGCGCAATGCGGCTGCGCTCGGCCTCCTGCGCGGACAGAACCCGCGCGCTGCTGTTCCCACGTTCGGCCTCCAGTCGGTCGAGCATGGAATTGAAGGTCCGGATCAGGTCCGCGATCACGCCGTGGCCGCTGACGAGCGGACGCGGGCCGGGGCGCAGCAGGTCGATTGTCGTCATGAGCCGGCTGAGGCGTTCCAGCGGTGCGAGACCGAACCGGAGCAGGACGCCGTTCGCGATGAGCATGGCGACGAGTCCGACGGACAGGATCAGGGCCTCGGTGAGGAGGACAGGCGTCGACACGGTGACAGGTCCGAGCAGGAGAAGCGCGGTGGCAGCGAGGAGGACCACGGCGTTGAGCAGGAAAATCCGCCAGAACAGGGACACGGCGCCCGACCTCCTCAGATCTCGTTGCCTCCACTATCCCCGGAGCTGCTCATCCACCCCCGGTCACAGTCGTGGACGTACCAGGGCAATCGACGCACGTACATGCTGTCCACCTCGAGAAATGGGTGCTGGACCCGATGGGACGGAAGACCGAGAGTGGGCAGGCTGAGGCGAGAGATGGCTGTGCGGCTGCGCAGAGCTCAGCTCGCCTCCAGGCCGGCCGCGGAAAGGAGGGGGCATGGATCTCGACGAGGCGCCCCTCGCTGAGCCTGAGGATCGAATGGGGCGGGAGGATCCTCGCGTGGCTCGGGCGTGCGGTTCAGGGCCCCCGCAGGACCTCCGGGATCCACGACGGTGGCCGGGCTGGCTCCTGATGGGAGTCGCCGTCATGGCGCTGTCGACAGGCATCGCTCTCGGACATGGCCTGCTTATCGCGGCCGGCCTGGTCATGGCGGGGATCGGGGTCCACCTCCTCGATCACGGTCGCGGCACCGGCGGCCACGCCCCAGGCACCCGTCACCCTGACCGTCGCTGACGACGGGAGGGGTCCAGGGACGCCTGCCACTGAGACGACGACGCACAGGGCGGGGCCGGAACGATGACCCTTCAGCAGCTGTACCTCGTCCTTCTCGTCGGCGGCGCCGTCCTGCTCGCCAGCATCGCGGCCGCCAGGCTGGCCAACCGGATCGGCCTGCCAAGCCTCCTGCTCTTCCTCGCCGTGGGGGTCGTGCTGGGCGAGGACGTGCTCGGCGTTCAGTTCGACGACGCCCAGGTCGCGCAGGCGCTGGGGACCGGCGCGCTCGGCGTCATCCTCGTCGACGGTGGCCTGACCACCCGGTGGTCAGACGTACGACGGCTGCTGCTGCCCGCCGGCATTCTCGCCACGGCGGGTGTGGCCGTCTCGGTCGTCGTCACCGCCGCGGGCGCACATCTCCTGCTCGGTGTCGACTGGCAGCTGGCGCTGTTGCTCGGCGCCATCGTGTCCTCGACCGATGCCGCGGCTGTCTTCGCGGTTCTTCGGGCGCTGCCGCTGCCGCGCAAGGTCACCGGTCTCCTGGAGGCCGAGTCCGGATTCAACGACGCACCCACGATCATCCTCGTCCTGGTCTTCAGCACCGCCGTGGGACTGCCCGGCCCGACGTTCCTCATCAGCAGCCTGCTCTACCAGTTGGCCGTCGGCGCCGCGATCGGACTGGTCCTGGCGTGGCTCGGCGCCGCTGCCCTCCGGCGCTTCGCGTTGCCGGCGGCGGGCTTGTACCCGCTCGCCACGGTCGGCTACGGCATCAGCGCCTTCGCCGCGGCAGGGGCGGTGGGCGCCAGTGGCATCATCGCCGCCTACCTTGCGGGCGTGGTCCTGGGGAACTCGTCCCTGCCGCACCGCGCGGCGACCCGTTCGTTCGCCGAGGGTGCGGGGTGGCTCGCACAGATCGGCCTGTTCGTCATGCTCGGACTCCTCGTCAACCCCCGCGAGCTGCCGTCGGCGGTCGTACCGGCCATCGCCGTCGGCCTGGTCCTGCTGCTGGTGGCCCGACCTGCCTCGGTCGTTGCCTGCCTGGTGCCGTTCCGGGTGCCATGGCGCGAGCAGGCCTTCATCTCCTGGGCCGGGCTGCGCGGCGCGGTGCCCATCGTGCTGGCGACGTTTCCCATCGTCGCCGGTGTCGGAGGGAGCAGGTATCTGCTCGACATCGTCTTCGTCCTCGTGGTGATCTTCACCCTCGTCCAGGGGCCGAGCCTTCCCCTCGCGGCCCGGCTGCTCCGCCTGACCCGCCCCGGCACGCTCCAGGAGGTCCAGGTGGAGTCGGCGCCATTGGACGTCCTGGACGCCGACCTGCTCACCGTGTCCATCCCGCCCGGATCCCGGCTCCACGGCGTGACAGTCTTCGAACTCCGCCTGCCCAAGCCCACCGTGGTCACACTCGTGGTGCGCAACGGGACGACCCTGGTGCCGGATCCCGCGACCGTGCTGCGGGCGGGCGACGAGCTCCTGCTGATCACCACACCTCAGGTGCGTCACGCGGCCGAGGGTCGGCTCCGCGCGGTCGGCCGGCGCGGCAAGCTCGCCCGCTGGTTC
Source organism: Actinopolymorpha sp. B9G3 (assembly GCF_040120725.1). Classification (NCBI taxonomy): domain Bacteria; kingdom Bacillati; phylum Actinomycetota; class Actinomycetes; order Propionibacteriales; family Actinopolymorphaceae; genus Actinopolymorpha; species Actinopolymorpha sp. B9G3. The sequence continues at coordinate 14,117 of NZ_JBEEAB010000026.1, forward strand.
GGAGAGTCCGGCGAGCCCGAACCGTCCGGAGAGACGCCCGCCGCGTGAAGGGGATGCGTTCGGCCCCGCAGGTACCAGTCGTACGCCGGTGAGCGGAGCGCTGGGAGACTGTCTGGGCGCCCGTCCATCCTCGACCGCTCGTACGGAGTCCTCGCATGGAGCCGACAGCCCACCCCAGCAAGACGGTCCTGCCCGGCGTGGGCGCCCGCTACGATCTCGCCACCGACCACGGCGACCACCTGTCAGTCGTCGTCAAGCACGACGGGCTGCGGGTCCTGGGCTTCCACGACCCCGAGGACGACGACGTCTGTCGCGATGCCGTCCAGCTCGCCCCGCACGAGGCTCGGGCCATCGCCAAGCTCCTCACCCCGGACGATCCGGTGGCCCATCTGCAGGACACCATCGAGATCGACCTGGTCACCGAGCACATTCCCCTCACGGCAGGGACCCCCTACAGCGGGCGTACTCTCGGCGACACCCAGGCGCGCACCCGAACCGGCGCCTCCATCGTCGCCGTCATCCGGCGAACCGCGGCCGTCCCGTCACCCACCCCGGACTTCCGGTTCGCCACCGGCGACATTCTCGTCGTCGTCGGTACCCGCGAAGGAGTGGACGCGGTAGCCGATCTGATCGCCGGAGGGTAACCGCGTGCATGCCACCACAGCGCTGCTCATCGAACTCGGCGCCATCATCCTCGCCCTCGGCATCATCGGCCGCTTCGCCGAACGCATCGGGTTCTCTCCCATCCCGCTCTACCTGCTCGCCGGACTCGCCTTCGGCCACGGCGGGCTCCTCCCGTTGGCCGCCAGCGAGGAGTTCGTCGCGACCGGCGCCGAGATCGGCGTGATCCTGCTGCTCCTTCTCCTCGGGCTCGAGTACACCGCGTCCGAGTTGGTCACCAACCTCAAGACCCAGTACCCGTCCGGGATTGTCGACTTCGTCCTCAACGCCCTGCCCGGCGCCGCCGCCGGCCTGCTTCTCGGTTGGGGACCAGTCGCTGCCGTCGTCCTCGCCGGTGTCACCTGGATCTCGTCGTCCGGCGTGATCGCGAAGGTCCTCGGCGACCTCGGCCGGCTCGGCAACCGCGAGACACCGGTCATCCTCGGGGTCCTGGTCATCGAGGACCTCGCGATGGCCGTCTACCTGCCGATTCTCAGCGCCATCCTGGCCGGACTGACGCTCGCCGGCGCCAGCCTCACGCTCCTCATCTCCCTCGGCACGGTCGGCATCGTGCTCTACCTCGCGCTGCGGCACGGCCGGATCATCAGCCGGGCGGTGTCGTCGGAGAACCCCGAGATGCTGCTCCTGGTGGTCCTCGGCCTGACCCTGCTCGTCGCCGGCGTCGCCCAGGAACTCCAGGTCTCCGCCGCCGTCGGAGCTTTCCTCGTCGGCATCGCCCTCTCCGGCGAGGTCGCAGAAGGGGCCCGGAACCTCCTCACCCCGTTGCGCGACCTGTTCGCGGCGGTGTTCTTCGTGTTCTTCGGTCTCAACACCGACCCGGCCGCTATCCCGGCGGTGCTGATTCCCGCCCTGATCCTCGCCGTGGTGACCACCGCGACCAAGATCGCCACCGGCTGGTACGCGGCACGGCGGGCGGACATTCGACCGGCTGGGCGGTGGCGGGTGGGTGGGACGCTGGTGGCACGCGGGGAGTTCTCGATCGTCATCGCCGGACTCGCCGTCGCGGTGGAGCCCCGCATCGGTCCGCTGGCGACGGCGTACGTCCTGATCCTCGTCATCCTCGGGCCGCTGACCGCACGGTTCACCGACCCGATCGCGGCCCGTGTCACCCGTCGCAGGACCCGTGTCACCCGGCCCTCGGAGCCGGCACCCGAACCCGCCGAAGCGGCGCCCACCCAGGGATGAGAATCAGCGGGCCCATCGTCATCTAAGCTCGCGACCCGTGACGTTCTCCGTGGCCCTGGTCGTGGCCTGCGCCGTACTCGGGGGAGTGGCCGGCATGGTCGTCCCACGGTGGCTGGCCAGGCTGCCGGAGCCGCTCCTCGCCGACGGCGAGACCAAGACGCCGTACGCCGACCTGGCGCGCTGGCCCCCACTCCCCGTCGTGTGCGGGCTGGCGCTGACCGTGGGCTGGGGCTTCATGGCCTGGAGGGTGGGAGCCGACCCGGTGCTGCCCGCCGTGCTCTACGTCGTCGTCACCGGGGTCCTCCTCGGGTACGTCGACCTGCGGGTGCGGCTGCTGCCCAACGCGGTCGTTCTGCCGTCGTACGCCGTCGTCGGTGCCCTACTCGTCCTGGCCGCTGTCTTCTCGGGCCGCTGGGGGAGCCTTGCGTGGGCAGCGGTCGGTGGAGCCGCGTTGTGGGGATTCCTGGCGCTCTTCGTGGTCCTCATACCGTCGGGCATCGGGCTGGGCGACGCCAAGCTGGGTGGCGTTCTCGGCCTGTGCCTGGGCTGGTTCGGTCCTGCGTACGTCCTGCTCGGGACGTTCGCCGCCTTCGTGTTCGGCGGGCTCGTCAGTCTCGGGCTGATCGCTTCCCGGCGGGGCACCCTCAAGTCCGCGATCCCGTTCGGACCGTTCCTGATCCTCGGTTTCGTCGCGGCGGTCGCGTACGGGGACGATCTGATCCATTGGTACGGAATCCGATAGCGGGCGCGCAGCCGCCGGGGATCTCGGCCACGAACGGCGGGGCGGGCCGACCCGAGCGGGCCGCGCTCACCCCCCGTGACAGACTTCTGTCATGCTTCGCTGGCTCACCGCGGGCGAGTCCCACGGCCCCGCCCTGGTTGCGATCCTCGAAGGACTGCCCGCTGGCGTCCGCCTGACCTCCGACGACGTTGCCAACGCCCTCGCCCGGCGCAGGCTCGGCTACGGTCGTGGCGCGCGGATGTCGTTCGAACGCGACGACCTGGAGTTCGTCGGCGGCCTCCGCCACGGCAGCACCCTCGGCAGCCCGGTCGCGATCCGCGTCGGCAACACCGAGTGGCCCAAGTGGGAGCAGGTGATGGCGGCCGACCCGGTCGACCCGGAGATCCTCGAGGGTCTCGCCCGGAACGCACCGCTCACCCGCCCACGACCTGGGCACGCCGACCTGGTGGGAATGCAGAAGTACGGATTCGACGAGGCCCGCCCGGTGCTCGAACGCGCGAGTGCCCGCGAGACCGCGGCCCGCGTCGCGTTGGGCTCGGTCGCGACCGCCTTCCTCGACCAGGCCTACGACATCACCCTCGTGAGCCATGTCGTCGAGCTGGGCACCGTCCGCGCGAAGCCCGGCAGCGTACCCGCCACCGCCGCGGACCGGGAGCGGATCGACGCCGACCCGGTGCGCTGCCTCGACCCCGAGACCAGCGCCGCGATGGTGGCCGAGGTCGACAACGCCCACAAGGAGGGCGACACGCTCGGCGGCGTCGTCGAGGTCGTCGCCTGGGGGCTCCCGCCCGGGCTCGGCAGCCACGTCCACTGGGACCGCCGCCTCGACGCGCGCCTCGCGGCCGCCCTCATGGGCATCCAGGCGATCAAGGGCGTCGAGGTCGGTGACGGGTTCGAACTCGCCCGGAGCCGCGGATCGGCGGCACAGGACGAGATCACCGCCACGCCGGACGGGATCAGGCGGACCTCCGGGCGTTCAGGCGGAACAGAAGGCGGTATGAGCACCGGAGAGACCCTGCGCGTCCGCGCGGCGATGAAGCCGATCTCGACCGTGCCGCGGGCGCTGCGGACGGTCGACGTCGCGACCGGCGAGGAGGCCCGCGCGAACCACCAGCGATCGGACGTCTGTGCCGTCCCCGCCGCCGGGATCGTGGCCGAGGCGATGGTGGCGCTCGTGCTCGCCGACGCGGCGTTGGAGAAGTTCGGGGGCGACTCGGTGACCGAGACCCGCCGCAACGCCCAGGCCTACCTCGACCAGCTGAAGATCCGGTGATGGCACCGAAGGTCGTCCTGATCGGCCCGCCAGGATCAGGCAAGACCACCATCGGAGAGCTCGTCGCCGCGCGCCTGAAGGTGGAGTTCCGCGACACCGACGCCGACGTGGAGGCGAAGGCCGGCACCGCGATCTCCGACATCTTCGTCGAGCAGGGCGAGCCGGCGTTCCGGGCGCTCGAGCGGACCGCGGTCAAGACGGCTCTCGCCGAGCACGCGGGCGTCCTCGCGCTCGGCGGCGGCGCCGTCCTCGACGACCGCACCCGCAAGGACCTGTGCTCCCAGCGGGTCGTCTTCCTCGACGTGTCGCTGACCCACGCGGTTCGCCGGGTCGGATTGGCCACCTCCCGACCGCTGCTGCTGGGCAACGTCCGGGGACAGCTGAAGCAGCTTCTCGACGCGAGGCGCCCGCTGTACGCCGAGGTGGCCACCGTGGCCGTCAGCACCGACGGGCGCGAGCCCGACGACATCGCCGACGAGATCGTGAGGTTCCTGTCATGACCGACGCGGGGGCGGAAAAGTCGGGCCGGAACGCACCCGAACCGACGAGGGTCCGGGTCGAGACGGCGAAGCCCTACGACGTGGTCGTCGGCACGGGAGTCCTCGAGGAACTGTCCGGCCTGCTCGGGCCGGAGACCCGCCGGGTCGCCCTCGTCCACCAGGCCGCGCTCATCGACGTCGCCGAAGCGCTCTGGCACGACCTCGCCGGACACGGCTACGTCGTGCACCTGCTCGACGTACCCGACGCCGAGCAGGCCAAGACGGCTCAGGTAGCCGCCACCTGCTGGTCCTCACTCGGGCGCTGGGGCTTCACCCGCTCAGACGTGGTGGTGGGGGTGGGTGGTGGTGCGACGACCGATCTCGCGGGTTTTGTCGCGGCCACCTGGCTGCGCGGTGTCCGCGTCGTCCAGGTCCCGACCACACTGGCGGGGATGGTCGACGCCGCACTGGGCGGCAAGACCGGGATCAACACCCCTGAGGGCAAGAACCTGGTCGGCGCCTTCCACGAACCCGCCGGGGTGCTCTGCGATCTGGCCACCCTGCGTACGCTCCCTGCCGACGACTACGCCAGCGGCCTCGCGGAGGTCGTCAAGTGCGGCTTCATCGCCGACCCGGTGATCCTCGACCTCATCGAACGCGATCCGGCTGCCGCCCTACGTCCCGACGGCCCGGTCACCCAAGACCTCGTCGAGCGTTCGGTCCGGGTGAAGGCCGCGGTCGTGGCAGACGACCTCACCGAGACGGCCGCCACCAGCGGGGGAGGGCTCGGCCGCGAGGTGCTCAACTACGGTCACACGTTCGGCCACGCCCTGGAACGTGCCGAGGGCTACCAGTGGCGGCACGGGCAGGCGGTCTCGGTCGGGCTGGTGTACGTCGCGGAACTGGCCAGGTTGGCCGGCCGGTTGGATGCCGGGACAGCGCAGCGGCACCGGGAGATCCTGGGCAGCCTCGACCTCCCCACGTCCTACCGTCTCCACCAGTGGCCGACGCTTCTCGCCGGCATGCGGGTCGACAAGAAGGCCAGGGGAGACATGCTGCGGTTCGTCGTCCTGGACGGGCTGGCCAAGCCGGGCATCCTCGAAGGTCCCGACGTCACCATGCTCCGAGAGGCCTACGACGCACTGACCGGATGACCTGGCTCCCGGGCGGCTACTCGCAAGTCACGTGACTCCCAAGCCACCTGACTCCCAAGCCACCTGACTCCGGGTGGACCGGCCCCAGAGCCAGGCCGCGCCGGATCCGCGCAGCGGCCACAGTGCTAGGACGGGCGTGCTCCCGCGGTGTCCCTGACCTCGTCGCCGTGCTCGATGCCCGACACGCGGGCACAGTGGGCGCCGCAGAAGAACTGTCCGGCGACCTCGACGCCGTGGCCGACGATGCGGCACCCGCACTGCTCACAGACCGGTGCCAGTCGATGGATGGCGCACTCGAACGAGTCGAAGGTGTGCGCCTTGCCGGCGGTGGTGCGTACCTCGAAGGCCATCCAGTAGTCGTTGCCGCATACCTCGCAGATCGCCATCGATCCTCCTCCTTCCCGGCCGGCGTTCGCGCAGCGTCGCGTGGAGGGGTCGGAATGGGTGGCCGGTCCGGATGGTTCCCCTGGGCTACCTGCCCGGCATCGGGCCGAGGCAACCGGGAGTCCGGTCGGGCAAAGAGCCACTCAGAGGGAGCGGACGAACTTCTGGGCGTCCGGGATGTCCATGCCAGTCTCGTCGCAGACCAGCCGGATCGCCTCGACCTCCCGCCCGGCGGCGCGCATGCTGCGGGCGCGTTCGGCGAGTCCGCGCGCTCCGGGGGCGGCCGGCATCCCGTCGTCGGCGCGAGGGCTGACGTCCACTGCCTCACCCGTGATCACGGTCGCCGGCGGGCGGTGGCCGGTCTGGATCGCATCGACAAGGGCCCGCGCGTCGGCGAGGCCCAGGCCGGTGGCCCGCATGAGCTCCTTCACCGCCTGGACCTTCCTGCTCCGTCCGAGCAGGCCGACCACGACGGAGAGCACCATGGGGTCGATCGGCTGCGACAATAGCTTGGTCGGCCCTGGTCTCTGCTGCTCCTCGACGCTCGGCTGCTTCGCGTCTCTCGAGCGGAGGACGAACAGGACGACGACGATCACCGCCCCGACGAGAAGGATGAGCAGCAGATCGTTCACGAGAGGATGCTAGCCGCCGTGACGCCGGGAGTCGCCACGGCGACCGGTAGGCGCCATGTCCGGCTGGTGCCAATGGAGCATTTCCGGCGAGCACTCCGGCGGAAACCGGGTCAGGCCGGCCGCGCCTGCCCCTGTGAGCCGATCATGATCACCGGGGCGGACACTAGGCTGAGCACGTGCGCGTACTCGTCCTGAACGGCCCCAACCTCGCCCGCCTCGGTTCCAGGGAACCGGACGTCTACGGCTCGCTGTCCTACTCCGACCTGGCCGCCGAATGCGGCAAGACCGGAGCGGAACTCGGCCTCGACGTCGACGTACGCCAGACCGACAGCGAGGCCGAGCTGATCCGCTGGCTGCACGAGGCGGCCGACGCCTCCACACCGGTCGTCCTCAACCCCGCGGCCTTCACGCACTACTCCTACGCCGTCCGCGACGCGTGTGCACAGCTCACGGCGCCGCTCATCGAGGTGCACCTCACGAACCCCGGGCGCCGCGAGGAGTTCCGGCACACGAGCGTCGTCTCAGGGGTCGCGACCGGCACCATCGCGGGGTTCGGGTTCGACTCCTACCGGCTCGCGCTCCGCGCCCTGGTGAACCTGCCCGGAACACCTCGCTGACGTTTCGACTTGCGGGGACCTCACTCCCGCGCTTGGCTGGATGTCGTGCCCGACATCCATGCCGCCCGACGAGAGCGGCTTCGCAGCGTCCTGGCCGGCACGGACGTTCCGGCCGCGCTGGTGAGCGCCCTGGTCAACGTCCGTTACCTCTCCGGTTTCACCGGCTCCAACGCTGCCCTGCTGGTGGCGGTGGACGGCACCTGCGTCCTCGCCACGGACGGCCGTTACGGCGACCAGGCGGCGGCGGAGTGCCCTGACCTCGACATCGTGGTCGACCGGCGCCTGCTGCCTGTCCTGGTCCAGCACGCGGTGGAGATACCCGTCACCCGGCTGGGCGTGGAGACACATGCGTTGACCGTCGACGCTCTGGCCGCGATCCATAGCGACCACGCCGGGCTCGAGACGCCGACGCTCGCGCGGGCCGTCGAGGGGTTGCGGATCGAGAAGGACGATACCGAGCTGGACCACATTCGTACCGCCTGCGCGATGTCGTGCCGGGCCTTGGAGGGACTGCTCGGCACCACGCTGCTGGGACGGACCGAGCGTGCCATCGCGCGGGACCTCGAATATCGGATGTACGCCGAAGGCGCCGAAGGCCTCGCATTCGCCACGATCGTCGCATCCGGCCCGCACGCAGCCATCCCGCACCATCAGCCCACGGATCGCGAGTTGGAGCGCGGCGACTTCCTCACCATCGACTTCGGCGCCAGACACGCCGGATACCACGCCGACTGCACGCGCACTTTCGTGGTGGGCGGCGAGCCCGTCGAATGGCAGCGGGAGATCTACGACGTCGTACGCACCGCACAACGCGCCGCCCGGCACGCGGTCGCGCCGGGGGCCAAGCTCGCCGACGTCGACGCCGCCGCCCGAGACGTGGTGGCCGAGGCAGGCTACGGCGAGCGGTTCACCCATGGTCTGGGCCACGGGGTGGGGCTTCAGATCCACGAGGACCCGTTCTTCGCCAGGACCGCGGAGGGTAAACTCGGCGGTCGCGCTCCCGTCACCGTCGAACCCGGTATCTATCTTCCGGACCGCGGCGGCGTCCGCATCGAGGACACCGTGATCGTGCGCGGTGGCCGACCGGAGCTGCTCACCCCGACCACCAGAGACCTGCTCGTCCTCGACTGAGCCGGACGCGGGAGTCGATGAGCGCGTGCCCGGCAGACCCGCCGGACCGACACGCACCAACCAGGAGCTGAGAGGCGAGACTGCAGTGGCCACCACGAACGACCTCAAGAACGGCATGGTTCTCAACCTCGACGGGCAGCTCTGGAGCGTCCTGTGGTTCCAGCACCACAAGCCGGGCAAAGGCGGCGCTGTGGTCCGTACGAAGCTCAAGAGCGTGCTCTCCGGCAAGGTCGTCGACAAGACGTTCAACGCAGACGTGAAGGTCGAGGTCGCCACCGTCGACCGGCGCGAGATGACCTACCTCTACAACGACGGGGAGTCCTACGTCTTCATGGACTCGACGACCTATGACCAGCTGCCGCTCTCGCCCGACGTCGTGGGCGAGGCGTCGCACTTCCTGCTCGAGAACCAGTCGGCGACCGTGGCGGTGCACGAGGGGACGCCGCTCTACATCGACCTTCCCGCCTCGGTGGAGCTGGCGATCGAGTACACCGAGCCGGGGCTGCAGGGCGACCGGTCCAGCGGCGGTACCAAGCCAGCCCGACTGGAGACGGGGTACGAGATCCAGGTGCCGCTGTTCATCACCACCGGCGAGAAGGTCAAGGTCGACACCCGCTCAGGCGACTACCTCGGGAGGGTGTAGTCCGGTGTCGGCACGGACGAAGGCGCGGCAGCGGGCGCTCGAGGTCCTCTACGAGGCCGAGCTGCGCGACCGGTCACGGCTCAGCACCCTCGCGGATCGGCGTGACGCCGCCGATCCGCCCATTTCGGACTACACCGTCCGGCTCGTCGAAGGGGTGGAGACACACGCCGAACGCCTGGACGAGCTCCTGGGCGAGCACGCCAAGGGGTGGAGCCTCGCGCGGATGGCGCCCGTCGACCGCAACATCCTCCGGCTCGGGGCCTATGAGCTTCTCTACGCCGACGACGTGCCTGACCCGGTGGCGATCAGCGAGGCCGTACGCATGGCGCGGGAGCTGTCCGGCGAGGAGGCTCCAGCGTTCGTCAACGGGCTCCTGGCGCGGCTGCTCGAGCTCAAGCCAACCCTGCTGACCTGACGATGGGACAGCCGCCCCGCCACGAACCCGTGGCAGGGCGGCTGTGTTGATCGCTCCGCCGACGCACTTACCTGGACGGGCCAAGGGCGCCGCAGAGGGAGCAGGGTGCGCGGCGCGGCCCTCGCTCAGCTCTCGTCGTCGGAGACGGCCTCGGCCGCTTCGGCGTTCAACACGCCCCACGCGACCAGTCGGTCGGCGAGGATGCTGGGCCGCTCGTCGTAGATCACGGCCAGGGTGCGCATGTCCTCCTGGCGGATCGAGAGCACCTTCCCGTTGTAGTCGCCGCGCTGTGCCTGGATGGTCGCGGCATAACGGGCGAGCGGGGCGACCTCGACTCCTTCGAGCTGGCCGAGGCGTTCGAGGTCGAGGACGAGCCGCGGCGGCGGCTCGGCGGCGGCGCCGATCGGACCGACGCCGGGGAGCAGCTCGGTGATCGGTACGCCGTAGAACTCCGCTAGCTCGGACAGCTTCTGGACGGTCACGGCGCGGTCTCCGCGCTCGTAGGAGCCCACCACGACCGCCTTCCAGCGGCCCTTGGACTTCTGCTCGACCCCGTGGAGGGAGAGCCCCTGCTGCTGCCTGATGGCGCGGAGTTTCGCACCCAGGGACCTGGCGTAGTCGCTCGGCATCCGTGCTCACTCATCCTTGATCTTCGAGGGACACGGAGACGCCGCGTCCAAGATGGTCACGGAGCGTGACGGTAACCCGGAGCGACCTCCACGTCAAGCCGACGCGACGGAACTGGACCGTTCTGACGATCTTCACGCGCCTGGCGACACGCCGGCGGTACCCGACTTCGGCCGGCTGGCTGCTACCGTCTCAATCGTTGTCCGACATCCTTTAACGACCCGTCCAGAGAGGCGGGGAAGGAGGTTCGGCAGGTGCCTGCTGCCCATGATCCGCAGCACAGGACCGCCGCCGCGTCCCGCGCCCCGGTCAACGCCCGTGACGGCACGGCGCGTGAGGTCCTCGACGAGGCCGACATCTCCCGCGCGCTCACCCGCGTCGCCCACGAGATCCTCGAACGCAACAAGGGCGCCCGCGAGGTCGTCCTGCTCGGCATACCCAGCCGCGGGGTCGAGCTGGCCCGCCGGATCGGCGAGCGGATCGCCGCGGTGGAGGGCTCCTTCGGCGGGATCGGCGCCCTCGACGTCACGATGTACCGCGACGATCTCCGGATGCGCCCCACCCGCGCCCTCGGCTACACCGACATCCCTGACGGCGGCATCGACGGCCGCGTGGTGGTCCTGGTCGATGACGTCCTCTTCTCGGGCCGGACGATCCGCGCCGCACTCACCGCCCTGGACGACATCGGCCGTCCCCGGGCGGTCCAGCTCGCCGTTCTCGTCGACCGGGGGCACCGCGAGTTGCCGGTCCGGGCCGACTTCGTGGGCAAGAACCTCCCGACCGCTGCACAGGAACGCGTGACCGTGCTCCTGCGGGAGTCCGACGGCCGCGAGGCCGTCGTGATCGCGAAGGACCCGACCGCGGGGGAGGCGACACCGTGAAGCACCTGCTCTCGGCAGGCGATCTCGACCGGGACGAAGCCCTGCTGGTGCTCGACACGGCAGAGAAGCTGCGCGAGCTCGCCGACCGGCCGATCAAGAAACTGCCCACCTTGCGCGGGCGTACGGTCGTCAATCTGTTCTTCGAGGACTCGACCCGCACGAGGATCTCGTTCGAGGCGGCCGCCAAACGCCTGTCCGCGGACGTGATCAACTTCTCCGCCAAGGGGTCGAGTGTGGAGAAGGGCGAGAGCCTCAAGGACACCGCGCTCACTCTCGAGGCCATGGGGGCCGATGCCGTCGTCGTCCGGCACTGGGCAAGCGGGGCACCACACCGGCTCGCGTCATCCGGATGGATCCGCAGCAGCGTGGTCAACGCTGGGGACGGTACGCACGAACACCCGACGCAGGCGCTCCTCGACGCGTTCACGATGCGCCGCCACCTGGGCGCCCTGGACGGGCGTCGGGTCGCGATCGTCGGCGACGTCCTGCACAGCCGGGTGGCGCGCTCCAACGTCCTACTGCTCGCCACCCTGGGCGCCGACGTCACGCTCGTCGCGCCGCCGACACTGCTCCCGGTGGGCGTGGAGAGCTGGGCATGCGCGACGTCGTACGACCTCGACTCCCTGCTCCCGAAGACCGACGTCGTGATGATGCTGCGGGTCCAGCGCGAACGCATGCCGCATCCCCCCGGGAGCGCCCCCGGACCTCCAAGCCCGGCGTTCTTCCCGAACGCACGCGAGTACAGCCGCCGCTACGGGCTGGACGCCGCCCGGATGGCCGCGCTGCCGGAGCATGCCCTCGTCATGCATCCGGGTCCGATGAACCGTGGCATGGAGATCTCGGCCGACGTGGCCGACTCTTCCCGGTCGGTGATCGTGGAGCAGGTCACCAACGGCGTCGCGGTGCGGATGGCGGTGCTCTACCTGCTGCTGGCCGGTGGGGTTCCGGCCACGGACGAGACCGTGCCCGAGCAGCGAAGGCGAGAGCAAGCATGAGCGCGAGGAGCCCCCACCGAGGTACGCCGAGGTACGAGGTGTGCCGGAGTGAGGCACCGCAGCGGTCATGCGAAAGGGGAACGGCATGAGCGAGCGAATCAGTAGGCACAGCAGGAAGTCCTACGTTCTTCGCGGCGGACGCCCGTACGGCGGCGATCCCACCGATCTGGTCCTCAAGGACGGCGTGATCGTTGAGATCGGGCAGAACCTGTCCGGGCCGCGCGCCGGCACGGTCGACGTCACCGGTCTCGTCGTGCTGCCAGGTCTGGTCGACCTTCACACGCACCTGCGTGAGCCCGGCCGGGAGGACGCCGAGACGGTCGAGTCCGGCACGGTCGCCGCCGCGAGGGGCGGCTATACCGCGGTGTTCGCGATGCCCAACACCGATCCGGCGGCCGACACGGCGGGGGTCGTCGAGCAGGTCTACCGGCTGGGTCAGGACGCCGGGCACTGCGACGTCCAACCCATCGGTGCCGTCACGGTCGGTCGAGCGGGCCGGCAACTCGCCGAGCTGGGGGCGATGGCGGAGTCAGCGGCCAGGGTGCGGGTCTTCTCCGACGACGGAGACTGCGTCTCCGATGCGGTACTGATGCGCCGGGCGCTGGAGTACGTCAAGGCGTTCGACGGCGTGATCGCTCAGCACGCGCAGGAACCCCGGCTGACCGAGGGCGCCCAGATGAACGAAGGTGCGCTCTCCGCCACTCTCGGCCTGCCGGGCTGGCCGGCGGTGGCGGAGGAGGCGATCATCGCCCGCGACGTCCTGCTGGCCGCACACGTCGGCTCCCGGGTGCATGTCTGCCACCTGTCGACCGCCGGATCGGTGGAGATCGTGCGCTGGGCCAAGAGCCGTGGTTACCCGGTGACGGCGGAGGTGACACCGCACCACCTGTTGCTCACCGAGGACCTGGTGGCGAGCTACGACCCGATCTACAAGGTCAATCCGCCGCTGCGTTCGGCGTCGGACGTGGAGGCGCTTCGCGCCGCCCTGGCCGACGGCACGATCGACTGCGTGGCAACCGACCATGCGCCACATCCGGTCGAGGACAAGGAGTGCGAGTGGGCCGCCGCGGCGATGGGGATGGTCGGGCTGGAGACGGCGCTCAGCGTGGTCCAGCAGGCGATGGTCGACACCGGGCTGCTCGACTGGTCGGGGGTCGCCGACCGGATGGCCTACCAACCGGCGCTGATCGGTCGCCTCGGTGGACAGGGCCAGCCGCTCGAGGTCGGGGCGCCGGCCAACCTGACGCTCTACGATCCGGCCGCGCCCTGGGTGGTCGAGCCGGCCGACCTGGTGAGCAGGTCACGGAACACCCCCTACGCCGGTACGACACTGCCGGGCCAGGTTGTGGCGACGTTCCTGCGGGGACGGCCGACGGTGCTTGACGGGAAGCCCCAGTGACGGCGTACGCGGACGAGGGCGGCAGGCAGTCCAGGACCACCGGGCCGCCGGCGCTGCTCGTCCTGGAGGACGGCCGGGTCTTTCGCGGTCATGCCTACGGCGCGGAGGGAGAGACCTTCGGCGAGGCGGTCTTCGCCACGGGCATGACGGGCTACCAGGAGACGCTGACCGACCCGTCGTACCACCGGCAGGTCGTGATCCAGACCGCGCCCCACATCGGCAACACCGGGGTCAACGACGAGGACCCGGAGTCCCGCCGCATCTGGGTGGCGGGCTACGTCGTGCGCGACCCCGCGCGGGTGCCGTCCAATTGGCGGTCGCGGGGGAGCCTCGCCGACGCGCTGGCCGCCGACGGTGTGGTCGGGATCGCGGGCATCGACACCCGCGCGCTCACCCGGCACCTGCGCGAGCGAGGTGCGATGCGGGTCGGCATCTCCAGTGTCGAGCGCGATCCGCGGGCGTTGCTGGCGCGCGTGCTCGGCGCGCCCACCATGAAGGGCGCGGCGCTGGTCGACGAGGTGACGACTCCCGAGCCCTATGTCGTCCCCGCGCAGGGCGGGAAGAGGTTCACGGTCGCCGCGGTCGACCTCGGTATCAAGGCGATGACCCCGCACCGGATGGCCGAGCGGGGGATCGAGGTGCACGTCCTGCCGTCGACGTCCACGCTGGACGACGTGCTCGCGGTCGAGCCCGATGGTGTCTTCATGTCCAACGGACCCGGTGACCCCGAGCCGCTGGAGCACGCCGTGGGAGTCCTCCGAGGAGTCCTGGCGGCGGGCAAGCCGTTCTTCGGCATCTGCCTGGGCAACCAGGTCTTCGGCCGGGCCCTCGGCTTCGGTACGTACAAACTCCCGTTCGGCCACCGCGGCATCAACCAGCCCGTGCAGGACCGGACGACCGGCAAGGTCGAGGTGACGGCCCACAACCACGGCTTCGCCGTGGACGCGCCGGCGGACCGTCCCACGGAGACGGCATACGGCACCGCGACCGTCAGCCACGTGTGCCTGAACGACCGGGTCGTGGAGGGTCTGGAGCTCCGCGACGGCAAGGGCGCGTTGACGGCGTTCTCGGTGCAGTACCACCCCGAGGCCGCGGCCGGCCCGCACGACGCCGCGTACCTCTTCGATCGCTTCACCGATCTCATGGCAACCCGAGGGAGTGCAGGCTGATGCCCAGGCGTACGGACATCTCCTCGGTTCTCGTCATCGGCTCCGGGCCGATCGTGATCGGCCAGGCATGCGAGTTCGACTATTCCGGAACCCAGGCATGCCGGGTCCTGCGCGACGAGGGTCTGCGCGTCGTCCTGGTCAACTCCAACCCGGCGACCATCATGACCGACCCGGAGTTCGCGGACGCGACCTACGTCGAGCCCATCACCCCGGAGTACGTCGAGAAGGTCATCGCGGCCGAACGCCCGGACGCGCTGCTTGCGACCCTCGGCGGCCAGACGGCCCTCAACGCCGCGGTCGCGCTGCACGAGTCCGGCGTCCTCGCGAAGTACGGCGTGGAGCTGATCGGTGCGTCGATCGAGGCGATCCAGCGGGGTGAGAACCGCGAGTCGTTCAAGCGGATCGTCGAGGAACTCGGCGCCGAGGTGGCGCAGAGCCGGATCTGTCACACCCTCGCGGAGTGCCTCGCCGCGGCGGAGGAGCTGCGCTATCCGGTGGTCGTCCGTCCGTCGTTCACGATGGGCGGGGCAGGCTCTGGCATGGCCTACGACGCCGACGACCTGCACCGGATCGCGGGCGCGGGCCTCGCGGCGAGTCCGACCACCGAGGTCCTGCTGGAGGAGTCGATCCTCGGCTGGAAGGAGTACGAGCTCGAGGTCATGCGCGACCGGGCGGACAACGTGGTCATCGTCTGCTCGATCGAGAACGTCGACCCGATGGGCGTGCACACGGGCGACTCGGTGACGGTCGCTCCGGCCATGACGCTGACCGACCGCGAGTACCAACACATGCGCGACATCGCGATCGGGGTCATCCGCGCGGTCGGGGTCGACACCGGTGGCTGCAACATCCAGTTCGCGGTCGACCCACGCGACGGCCGGATGATCGTCATCGAGATGAACCCGCGGGTGTCCCGGTCGAGTGCGCTCGCCTCCAAGGCGACCGGCTTCCCGATCGCCAAGATCGCCGCGAAGGTGGCGCTCGGCTACACCCTCGACGAGATTCCGAACGACATCACCTCTGCGGGCGACTACGGCACGCCCGCGTCCTTCGAGCCGACGCTCGACTACGTGGTGGTGAAGGTGCCGCGGTTCGCGTTCGAGAAGTTCCCGCACGCCGACCCGACCCTCACCACGCACATGAAGAGCGTCGGTGAGGCGATGGCGATCGGGCGGAACTTCACCGAGGCGCTGCAGAAGGCGCTGCGGTCGATCGAGAAGCGCGCCGCCATCCTGTCCTGGGTGGGTGAACCTCGCGACAAGGACGAGTTGCTCGCGCTCATTCGTACACCCCACGACGGGCGGCTCGGCGTCGTGGTGGAAGCCATCCGGGCGGGCGCGACCGTCGAGGAGCTGTACGCCGCGAGCGGGATCGACCCGTGGTTCCTCGACCAGCTGGTCCTGCTGGGCGAGATCGCGACCGACCTCGCCGAGGCGCCCCAGCTCGCACCCGACCTGGTACGCCGGGCAAAGCGGCACGGGTTCGCCGACGCGCAGATCGGCGCGATCCGGGGCATGCGCGAGGACGTCGTACGCGGCGTGCGGTGGGCCCTTGGCATCCGGCCGGTCTTCAAGACCGTCGACACCTGTGCGGCGGAGTTCGCGGCGAAGACGCCGTACCACTACTCGAGCTACGACGAGGAGACCGAGGTCCCGAGCCGCGACCGGCCGGCGGTCATCATCCTCGGTTCGGGTCCCAACCGGATCGGCCAGGGCATCGAGTTCGACTACTCCTGCGTCCACGCCGCACTGGCCCTCGCCGACTGTCCCGACAACGACGGTGCGGGTTACGAGACCGTGATGGTCAACTGCAACCCGGAGACCGTCTCGACCGACTACGACACGAGTGACCGGCTCTACTTCGAACCGCTCACGCTCGAAGACGTGCTCGAGGTCGTGCACGCCGAGCAGCAGGCCGGCCCCGTCGCCGGTGTCGTCTGCCAGCTCGGCGGCCAGACGCCGCTCGGCCTCGCCCAGGGACTCGAGGACGAGGGCGTCCGGATTGTCGGCACCACGCCGGAGGCGATCCACCTCGCCGAGGAACGCGGAGCGTTCGGACGCGTCCTCGCCGACGCCGGACTGCCCGCGCCGAAGCACGGCACGGCAACGTCCTTCGCGGAGGCGAAGGCGATTGCCGACGAGATCGGGTTCCCCGTGCTCGTGCGTCCTTCGTACGTCCTGGGCGGGCGCGGCATGGAGATCGTCTACGACGACAAGGCGCTGGAGTCCTACATCGCCCGGGCGACCGCGATCTCGCCGGAGCATCCGGTACTCGTCGACCGGTTCCTCGACGACGCGGTCGAGATCGACGTGGATGCGCTCTACGACGGCGAGGAGCTGTTCCTCGGCGGCGTGATGGAGCACATCGAGGAGGCCGGTATCCACTCCGGCGATTCGGCTTGCGCCCTGCCACCGATCACCCTCGGCCGGGAGGAGATCGACCGGATCCGCGTCTCGACCGAGGGAATCGCGCGCGGTGTCGGCGTCCGCGGCCTGCTCAACGTGCAGTACGCACTGGCTGGCGACGTGCTCTACGTCCTCGAAGCCAACCCGAGGGCTTCGCGCACGGTCCCGTTCGTCTCGAAGGCCACCGCGACCCCGCTGGCCAAGGCGGCGGCCCGGGTCATGCTCGGCGCGACCATCGCCGACCTGCGGGCCGAGGGTCTGCTGCCGGCGTCCGGCGACGGCGGCCACCTCCCACCCACCGCCCCCATCGCGGTCAAGGAAGCCGTCATGCCGTTCAACCGCTTCCGTACCCCCGACGGCCGCACCGTCGACACCCTGCTCGGCCCTGAGATGCGTTCCACCGGCGAGGTCATGGGCATCGACGCCGGCTTCGGCGTCGCCTTCGCGAAGTCTCAGGCCGGCGCCTACGGCGGTGCGCTCCCCACCAAGGGGCGGGTCTTCGTCTCCGTGGCCAACCGCGACAAGCGGCACATGATCTTCCCGGTCAAGCGCCTCGCGGACCTCGGCTTCGAGATCCTCGCGACCGAAGGAACCGCGGCCGTGCTGCGCCGCAACGGCGTCGTCGCCACCGTCGTCCGCAAGGCGACGCAGGGACCGGGCCCGGCGGGAGAGCCGACCATCGTCCAGCGCATCATCGACGGCGAGGTCGACCTCATCGTCAACACCCCGCGCGGCACGACGTCCGGCGGTAGTCCGCGCATCGACGGCTACGAGATCCGGACCGCCGCCATCATGGGCAGCATCGCCTGCATCACCACGGTGCAGGGTCTCGCCGCGGCGGTGCAGGGGATCGAGGCGCTGCGAGCCGGCGAGATCGGGGTGCGGTCGTTGCAGGACTGGGCACGAGCACTACGGGAGGACCAGTGAGTCGACAGCTCCTCGAGGAGGACCGCACGGTGGGATCGGATGTGACGCCGTTCGGGACCAGGCTGCGTGCCGCCATGGACGCGCGCGGACCCTTGTGCGCGGGCATCGACCCGCACCCGTCGCTGCTGGCCGCCTGGGGCCTGTCTGACGACCCGAGCGGTCTCGAACGCTTCGCCCTGACCGCCACGGAAGCCCTGGCGCCCCAGGTGTCAATGGTCAAGCCGCAGTCGGCGTTCTTCGAACGCCACGGCAGCCGCGGGATCGCCGTCCTGGAGCAGGTGATCGCCCTCTCCCGCGAGGCTGGCGCGATCGTGCTGTTGGACGGCAAACGCGGTGACATCGGCTCGACCGTCCGGGCGTACGCCGACGCCTATCTCGAACCGTCGTCCCCGCTCTTCGTCGACGCCGTGACCGCACACCCATACCTGGGGTACGGCTCCCTGCGGCCGTTCTTCGACAGTGCCGACCGCTTCGGTTGCGGTGTCTTCGTCCTCGCGCTCACGTCCAACCCGGAGGGCCCCGAGGTCCAGGCGGCCCGTCAGTCGGACGGACGCACCGTCGCAGGGAGCCTCCTCGACCGGATCGCCGCCGCGAACGCCGGAGCAGACCCGCTGGGCTCGGTCGGCGCCGTCGTCGGCGCCACCGTGGGGGAGACCGGGGAGGACTTCGCCCGACTCAACGGGCCCATCCTCGCGCCGGGCTTCGGCGCTCAGGGCGGGACCGCCGCGGACCTGAAACGGATCTTCGGGGCGGGCCTGCCCCACGTCCTTCCGGCCACCTCCCGCGGACTCCTCCAGGCGGGGCCGTCCATGCAGGGCCTTCGCGACGCGGCCGCCCGCACCGCGGGAGAGCTTGCCGCCGTCCTCACCTGACGCCCACGGCCGTACGCAAGCCCGCGCGGTCGTACGCATGGCCACGCCGTCCCGCAGAAGGCGTTCTGACACCATGGGCGCCATGTCTCCCCCTACCGCCGCACTGGTCGACCCCGTCCGCAAGCTCGCCCTGAAGGCCGGCGAGGTCATCCTCGAGGTCTACGCCGCCGACGATCCAGGCGCGCGGGAGAAGGCCGACCGGACGCCGGTCACGGAGGCCGACGTCCGCGCGGAGGCGGTGATCCTTGCCGGGCTCGCCGAGCTGGCACCAGACATTCCCGTCGTCGCGGAGGAGAGCGTCGCCGCCGGTCGGATTCCCGCCGAGCTGGGGACGGTCTTCTGGCTGGTCGACCCCCTCGACGGCACGAAGGAGTTCCTGTCCCGCAACGGTGAGTTCACCGTCAACATCGCCCTCGTCGAGGACGGCGTACCAGTGCTCGGTGTCGTCCACGCGCCGGCGATCGGGCTCACCTATGTCGGGGCGCCCGGACTGGCCGAGCGGACCGACGCCGATGGCACCCGGCCGCTCGAGGTCGTACCCGCACCCCCCGAGGGCTTCCGTGCCCTGGTGAGCCGCAGCCACCTGGATCCGGACACCGAGAAGTGGCTTGCCGACCTTCGGGTCGCGTCGTTCGTCCAGGCGGGGAGCTCGCTGAAGTTCTGCCGCATCGCCGAAGGCACAGCGGACGTCTATCCGCGGTTCGGCCGGACGATGGAATGGGACATCGCCGCCGGCCATGCCGTGGTCCGGGCGGCGGGCGGCACGGTACGGACCGCGGCCGGTCCGCCGCTCCAGTACGGCAAACCGGGCTTCGACAACCCGCCGTTCGTCGCGTACGGGCGTACCTCGCCGGGCTGAGCCGTTCGCCACAACGGCGTACTCCCCACCAGGATCTTGGAACCATCCTCCGCCACCGCGACGTCATATGCGCACTGTTGTCCGGTATGGGAGGAGATGTCGGTGCGACGTTCGGCAGCGGTCATGTGTGCACTCGGCCTGGCATTGGGTGCGCTCGTCGCATGCGGCGGCCAGGATGCCGCCTACTGTGACGTCCTCACCGAAGGCGTGGATCTCGCGAGCGCCGACCCCTCCGACGACAAGGGTTTCACCGCGTTGTCGAAGCAACTGGACAAGGCCGCCGATGCCGCACCGGACGAGATCAAGGAGCACTGGGTCACCCTCTCGACCACGATGAAGGCCACCCGTCAAGCCATGGACGATCCGGGCAACGCCGACAAGGCGCAGTTGGAGCAGAACCGCCAGGCGGCCGAGGAAGCCGTGAACGCCGTGTCCGTCGACGCGAAGCAGCGGTGCAACCTGGAGGTCTCCTAGCGCGTAGCGGCGACCCCTGTTTGCTGAGTAGGTCTGACCTGGGTAGGTTCGCCTTCATCGTGCACGTTCGGCGAGGTCGAGCAGCGCTCCTGCAGGTGTCGTGGCAGTTGGCGAGGGCAGGGGTGGACCCCGCTGAGCGGGCGATATGTCCGTCCAGGAAGAATCGCCGCACCTACGACCCGTCGCACAGCCTCGAGGTGACCGTCCGTGCCGCTACCTCACCTGACCCCCGAAGCTCGCCAGGCCGCCCTGGAAAAGGCCGCAGAGGCCCGCCGGGAGCGTGCCGAGGTGAAGAACCGCCTCAAGAATTCCGGCGCCTCGCTGGGCGAGGTCGTCGGCGCAGGGCAGGACTCCAACGAAGTGATCGGCAAGATGCGGGTCCACGACCTGCTCTGCGCGATGCCCGGCGTGGGCAAGGTGCGGGCACGCCAGATCATGGAACGCATCGGTATTTCCGAGACTCGCCGCGTGCGCGGGCTCGGAGCCAACCAAGTGGCTGCGCTGAAGCGTGAGTTCGGCGAATCCTGAAACCGTGCAGGAGGGGACCCCCGAGGCTCCCGCCACTGATGCCCGGTTGGCGAGGCTCACGGTGCTTGCGGGTCCCACCGCGGTCGGCAAAGGCACAGTTGCGGCAGATATCCGCAGGCATCACCCAGAGATCTGGATTTCTGTGTCCGCGACCACCCGGCGGCCTCGGCCGGGTGAGATTCAGGGGCTGCACTACTGGTTCGTCTCCGATGAGGAGTTCGACCGGATGGTCGCCGAGGGCGAGCTGCTCGAATGGGCCGTCGTTCACGGCCACGCCCGCTACGGCACCCCTCGGCGTGCGGTACTGGACATGCTCGCCTCGGGCCGGCCGGCGCTACTGGAGATCGACCTGCAGGGTGCAAGGCAGGTGCGGAAGACCATGCCGGAGGCGCTTTTCGTCTTTTTGGCCCCACCAGACTGGGACGAACTGGTACACCGCCTCACCGGTCGCGGGACGGAGACCGCCGAGGAGCAGGCGCGCCGGCTCGAGACCGCGCGCGCTGAGATTGCGGCGGAGAAGGAGTTCGACGTCACGGTTGTCAATACCGATGTCCATACTGCGGCGGAAGAGTTGGTAGCCTTAATCAGCTCCCACCCCAACTCTTCGGAGGCATGAGCGTGTCCGGCACCCAGCCAGCGGCCGAGGGCATCACCTACCCGCCCATCGACGACCTGCTCCAGAAGACCGACTCGAAGTACAAGTTGGTCTTGTTCTCCGCCAAGCGCGCTCGCCAGATCAACGCCTACTACGCCCAGCTGGGCGAGGGCCTGCTCGAGTACGTCGGACCACTGGTCGATACCCACGTCCAGGAGAAGCCGCTCTCGATCGCGCTCCGCGAGATCAACGAGAACCTTCTCTCGGTCGAGGACATCGAGCCAACGGACGAGGCACCGCCGGCCGCGTCCTGACCGTGGCCCCATGACCGTGGCCTCGTCAGCGGCCGTTCCGTCCGCACCGGTGGTCCTCGGCGTCACCGGGGGCATCGCGGCCTACAAGGCCTGCTCCCTGCTCCGTCTGTTGGTCGAGTCCGGCCATCCCGTGCGGGTCGTCCCGACCGAGAGTGCGTT
Organism: Actinopolymorpha sp. B9G3; assembly: GCF_040120725.1. Taxonomy (NCBI): domain Bacteria; kingdom Bacillati; phylum Actinomycetota; class Actinomycetes; order Propionibacteriales; family Actinopolymorphaceae; genus Actinopolymorpha; species Actinopolymorpha sp. B9G3. Next base: position 35,657 of record NZ_JBEEAB010000026.1, read on the forward strand.
GCGCTTCGTCGGCGCGCCGACCTGGGCCGCTCTGTCCCACCAGCCCGTCCACACCCAGGTGTGGGACGACGTGCACGAGGTTCCGCACGTGCGCCTGGGCCAGGAGGCCGGCCTCGTGGTGGTCGCTCCGGCCACCGCCGACCTGCTCGCCAAGGCCGCGCATGGGCTCGCCGACGACCTGTTGACGTCGACACTGCTGACGGCCCGCTGCCCGATCGTCTATGCGCCGGCGATGCACACCGAGATGTGGGAGCACGCGGCGACGCAGGCCAATGTCGCGACGTTGCGTGCCCGCGGTGCCCTGGTGGTGGAGCCGGCCGAGGGACGCCTGACCGGCGCCGACACCGGCAAGGGCCGGTTGCCGGAGCCGGAGCAGCTCTTCGAGGTGTGCCAGACGGTGCTCTCCCGCGGCGGGGGCGTACTCGACCTTGACCTGGCCGGGCGCCATGTCGTTGTGAGCGCCGGTGGCACCCGCGAGTTCCTCGACCCGGTGCGTTTCCTCGGCAATCGTTCGTCCGGCCGCCAGGGCTACGCACTCGCCCGCACCGCCGCGGCCCGCGGAGCGATCGTCACGTTGGTGTCGGCCAACAGCACCCTCCCGGACCCGGCCGGCGTCAAGGTCGTCCCAGTGGTGTCGGTGCGGGACCTGCGTGACGCCGTGCTCGCGGCGGTCCGCGACGCGGATGCGCTGGTGATGGCCGCAGCACCCGCTGACTTCCGGCCGGCCGCGTACGCCGATCACAAGATCAAGAAGACCGACGACGTCTCCGCACCCACGATCGAGCTCGTGCAGAATCCCGACGTGCTCGCCGAGATCTCCCACGATCGACCGCGCCCGGGTCTCGTGGTCGTGGGGTTCGCCGCAGAGACTGGCGACGCACATGGAACGGCGCTGGAGCACGGGCGTACGAAGCTCGCCCGCAAGGGCTGCGACCTCCTCGTGGTCAACGAGGTGGGTGCCGGTCGGGGGTTCGAGGAACCTGACAACGAGGCCGTCATCCTCGACGCCGGCGGGCCGGAGACGCAGGTTCCCCGCGGGCCCAAGGACGCGCTGGCACACCGGATCTGGGACCTCGTTGTCCAACGCTGGTCGAGCTGAGCGTCCGGCACCGGCAACCACGGCAGCACCCGAACCTGTATCGGCCGCCCACTGATCGTTATCATGCGGCGGATGGCTCTCACAGTGGGATTGGCGCTACTCGGCGTCGTCATCGCGTTCGGAGCCGGCAAGCGATGGCAACACAGCCGGCGCGCGGTCGCCGATCACAAGCTCGCCCGCACGGGCGTCCGCACGATGCGTCGGAACAAGTGGTTGTCGTTCCGCGCCTCCGTGGTCATCGTCGTTCTGCTGGTCGCCTATCTCGTCGGCGTGTTCAACCTCGCCATCGACGGTCGCGGCGCCGGCGAGCCAGGACCATCGCCGAGCCCCACTGCGAGCAGGCGCTAGACGCCGGACGTCGCCGTCGGTGCCTGCTGCTCGACCAGGCGATGCCTCAGAGCAGGGTGAGCTGCTCGGGTTCGTCCGCCCCACTCGGCCGGCTCGGGGTCGCGGCCGCGAGCGCTCTCGCCTCCGTGGGTGATGCCGGCACCTGGCGCGCCCGGTTGCGCTCGGCCTTGTCCATGCCGTGCCGGCTCACGGCCTTCTTGACCCGCTCGGTCACGTCGTGCTGGTAGTCCTTCGGCAGGTACGAACCTCGCCGGTAGAGCGCGCGGTAGCGCGGTGCCAGGTGCGGAAACGCCTGGTCCAACCAGGCGGCGTACCACTCGCGGGCACCGGGGCGCAGGTGCAGGAGCAGGGGAGTGACGCTGGCCGCACCGGACTCGGCGATCGCCGCGACGGTCGCGTCGATGGACTCGTCGGTGTCGGTGAGGAACGGCAGGATCGGCGCCATCAGGACACCTACGGTGAAGCCGGCGTCGGTCAGCGTACGGACGGCATCGAGGCGACGGCGCGGGCTCGGCGTCCCGGGTTCGACCGAGCGCCACAGCGCGTCATCGACGAAGCCGACCGAGAACGACAGTCCGACAGCTGTCACCTCCGCGGCCTCGCGGAGCAGAGGAAGGTCGCGCAGGATCAGCGTCCCCTTGGTGAGGATCGAGAAGGGATTGCGGAAGTCGCGCAGCGCACTGATGATCTGCGGCATCAGCTGGTAGCGCCCCTCGGCGCGCTGGTAGCAGTCGACGTTGGTGCCCATCGCGATGTGGTCGCCACGCCACTTCGGTGCCGCCAACTCCCGGCGTACGAGCTCACCTGCATTGACCTTGACGATCACCTTGGTGTCGAAGTCACGTCCGGCGTCGAGGTCGAGGTAGGTGTGGGTATTGCGGGCGAAGCAGTAGGTGCACGCATGGGAGCAGCCGCGGTAGGGGTTGATCGTCCACTCGAACGGCACCCGGGAGCGCCCCGGCACCCTGTTGATGACCGACCTCGCCCGGATCTCGTAGAACGTCATCCCGGCGAAGCCCGGCGTGTCGAAGGTACGCGTCACCGCGCCCGGGAGAGCGAAGGGAAGAGCGTCGGCCGGCGCGTTGCGGATGGCCGGTCCGGTGGCTGAGCCGGCACCGTTCTGGTGGGGACTGCCGCTTCCGACCGAGCTGTCGGTGAGGTCGCGACCTTCGGGGTCGGCGAACGTGAGGTTGTCCCAGCGCACACAGGCATTCGAACACACGTACGAGCACTTGTCCAACGCCGACTCGGGTGAATCCCGCCGTCAGGAGCCGGGACGCCGCTCACGCGGTGTCCGTCCGGCGTCGGTGCCTGGTGCCAGGATGCGCCGCATGGACGAACCTTCCGACGCCGCGGGCCAAGTACTCACCCGCCAGGAGATCTCCGCTGCAGTGAGCGGGTGGGGATGGCGCTATGTCCTCGGGGTGGTGCGCACCTCGATCCAGGTGCGGTCGCTCGCCGAGGCGGCCAGGGTCGCGGCCACCGTGGTCGACGCCTGTGGTGGCGACGTCGACGGTCGCCTGACGATCGACGTGCGGCGCTTCCGCGTGGTGCTGTCCCTGCAGTCGTCGGCCACGGCCTCGATCACGTCGCGCGAGATCGAACTGGCCGGCCGCATCTCGTCGACTGTAGGTGAGCTGCAGCTGTCCACGACCCCGGACGTCGGTACGGACGCGCCACGATCGGTCCAGCTCGTGGAGCTCGGAATCGACGCGCTCGACATCGCGCTGATCCGCCCCTTCTGGAAGGCGGTGATGGGATACGCCGACGAGCCTGGCGCGTCAGGTCCGCAGGACCCGCTCGTCGATCCGATCGGCCAGGGTCCCGCGATCTGGTTTCAGCAGATGGACGCGCCACGCCCCCAGCGCAACCGCATCCATCTCGACGTCTCGGTCCCACACGACGAGGCGGCGGCTCGGATCCAGGCTGCGATGGACGCAGGCGGCAGGGTGCTCTCCGATGCGGCCGCGCCGGCCTTCTGGGTGCTGGCCGACCCCGAAGGCAACGAGGCCTGCGTCTGCACGTGGCAAGGACGGGACGGCTAGGTCGATTCCGGCGGCCCAGCCGTCGTGTGGTCCCGCGCGAGTCGTGGTTTCCAGAGGTCTCCGGTCGTCGTGTCTCACCTCTCGAACGGCCGCGTTCGACATTTTCTCCCACGCTGACGTGTGGACCGGGCCGGTGTGGTCCCTCTCGCCGGTCCGCCTGGCTTCGCTGATTTCCTCACGATTCGTACCAACCGGACCACTGAAGGTGTCGTCACGCTCAGCATTCGGCCGGCGGCATTCAGGATGAAACGCACCCCATTGGTACGCCAGTGCCGGTGTCTCTCGTTACGCTGGGCTGCACCCACAAGACGAGCACACCTTCGTCGCGCTGGTCCAGCGCACCGCGGGCGACGCCGTCCGCGCCTTCGCACCGCCGCGGAGGCACGGTGCCACCTGACGGAACAGTGCCAACAGAAAGGACGCCCGTGTCGCGACGCCTGTTCACCTCCGAGTCCGTCACCGAGGGTCACCCGGACAAGATCGCTGACCAGATCAGCGATTCAGTCCTCGATGCCCTCCTGCGGGACGACCCGCTGAGTCGGGTCGCGGTCGAGACTCTGGTGACCACCGGCCTCGTGGTGGTTGCCGGTGAGGTCACCACGAAGGCCCAGCCCGCCATCACCCCGATCGTCCGCAATCGCATCCTCGACATCGGCTACGACTCTTCGAACAAGGGCTTCGACGGTGCGTCGTGCGGGGTGGCCATCGCTCTTGGCACGCAGTCGCCCGACATCGCCCAGGGTGTCGACGGTGCCTGGGAGGAACGCACGGACGGTTCCACCGACCCGATCGACCAGCAGGGTGCAGGCGACCAGGGCATGATGTTCGGCTTCGCCTGTGACGAGACACCCGAGCTGATGCCGTTGCCCATCACACTGGCCCACCGGCTGTCCAAGCGACTGTCCGACGTACGCAAGGACGGCACACTCCCTTACCTTCGGCCCGACGGCAAGACGCAGGTCACGGTCGAGTACGACGGCGACCGTCCGGTCCGCGTCGATGCCGTCGTCGTCTCCACCCAGCACGCGGCCAACATCGACCTCGACAACATGCTCACGCCCGACATCCGGACGCAGGTGGTCGAGCCCGTGCTCGGCAACTTCGACGTCGACACGTCGAGCTACCGGCTCTACGTCAACCCGACCGGGCGGTTCGAGCTCGGGGGACCGATGGGCGATGCCGGGCTCACCGGCCGCAAGATCATCGTCGACACCTACGGCGGCTACGCGCGGCACGGCGGTGGCGCCTTCAGCGGCAAGGACCCGACAAAGGTCGACCGGTCCGCTGCCTACGCCATGCGATGGGTGGCCAAGACCATCGTCGCGGCTGGGCTCGCCAAGCGCTGTGAATGCCAGGTCGCCTACGCCATCGGCAAGGCCCAGCCGGTCGGCTTCTACGTCGACTGCTCCGGCACCGAACAGGCGCCGCTCGACGTGATCGAGAAGGCCGTGCTCCAGGTGTTCGACCTTCGCCCGGCGGCGATCATCCGCGATCTGGACCTGCGGCGCCCCATCTACACCGAGACGGCTGCGTACGGTCACTTCGGGCGTCTCGAGCCGCAGTTCACCTGGGAGCAGACCGACCGCGCCGCGGACCTTCGTAGCGTCGCCGGCGTCGGCTGACACCTGAGTGGGCGTGTCCGTGAGGTGGCCTAACCTCTCGGCATGACCACCGACGACGGGGGCCGACCGGGCGGCGAGAGCAACCCAGACGACGGCGATCAGCCGGACGACGGTGGCCAACTGGCACTGGTGCGGGCGCGGGTCCGACGGACCCGCGCCCGCCCGTCACAGGCGCCCGCGCCCTCCCTGCCGATCGCGCGCGTGGCGGTCGACACACCGCTCGCCCATCTCGACCGGCCGTTCGACTACACGGTGCCCGAGCGCATGCATGAGACCTGCGTGCCGGGCTGCCGGGTGCGGGTCCGGTTCGCCGGTCAGGACCTTGACGGTTACGTTCTCGATCGGGTGGCCGAGTCGGCGCATCGGGGCCGGTTGGCTCCGCTGCGTCGAGTCGTGTCCGCGGAGCCGGTGCTCGCGCCCGAGGTGGCCCGGCTGGCGAGGTCGGTCGCCGACAGGTACGCCGGGACACTCGCCGACGTCCTGCGCCTCGCCGTACCGCCACGGCACGCGCGGGTCGAGGGTGAGTCGCGGCCCGCGCACGTCGGGGACGAGACGGACCGGTCGGGTGCGGACCGGTCGGAGCCGGCGGCAGGCGACGAACCGGCAGACAGACCGGCACAACACGAACTGGCGGGCGACGCGGACCACGGCGCGACTCGGTGCGAAGGGCCGTGGGGGAGCTATGAGGCTGGCCCGGCCTATCTCCAGGCGCTGCGTCGGGGTGATGCGCCGCGCGCCGTGTGGAGCGCTCTGCCGGGCGAGGACTGGCCACGCGCTCTCGCCACCGCGGCGGCCGTGACCCTGGCGGGTGGGCGGGGTGCCCTCATCGTCGTACCAGACCACCGTGACGTGGCGCGGCTCGATGCGGCCTGCGCGGAGGTGCTCGGCGCCGGCCAGCACGTGGTGCTCACCGCCGAACTCGGTCCCGCCGAACGCTACCGACGGTTCCTCGCGGTCCGTCGCGGGTCCGTGCGCTGTGTGGTGGGGACCCGCGCGGCGGCGTTCGCGCCGGTGGAAGCGCTCGGCCTGGTCGGCTGCTGGGACGACGGTGACGACCTGCTCGCCGAGCCTCGCGCGCCATATCCCCACGCCCGCGAGGTCCTCCTGCTACGCGCCCATGAGCAGCGATGCGGTGCGCTCATCGGCGGGTACGCCTGCACCGCCGAGGCCGCGCAGCTCCTCGCGACCGGCTGGGCGCATCCGGTCGCAGGGAGCCGGTCGACGGTCCGGGCGCGGGCGCCGCGCGTGTCCGTGGCGGGAGAGAGCGCGGCCGAACTGGCACGCGACCCGGCGGCGCGGGCGGTTCGGCTGCCGCACCGGGCGTTCGAGGTCGCCCGCCAGGCCCTGACCACCGGACCGGTCCTGGTCCAGGTGCCTCGCTCCGGGTACCTCCCGGCGCTCGCCTGCCAGAACTGCCGGGCCGCGGCACGGTGCACAGCGTGTGCGGGACCGGTGCAGCAGTCCGGGGGCCGGGAGGTCCCGGCGTGCGGGTGGTGTGGCCGGCCCGCCGTCGCCTGGCGCTGCCCGACCTGTGAAGGTACCCGGATGCGCGCGCCCGTCATCGGTGCCCGGCGTACCGCGGAGGAACTGGGTCGGGCGTTCCCTCGCGTTCCGGTGCGTACGTCCGGTGGGCAACGGGTTCTGGAGTCGGTGGGTGCCGAACCAGCCTTGGTCGTCGCGACGCCGGGCGCGGAGCCGTTGCCGGCCGAGGGCTACGCGGCCGCCCTCATGCTCGACACCTGGCTGGCGCTGGCGCGGGCGGATCTGCGGGCCGGCGAGGAGACGCTGCGGCGCTGGCTCAACGCCGCCGCACTCGTCCGCGGTGCCGACCAGGGCGGCGCCGTCGTCGTGATGGGGGAACCCAGCGTGCCGTCGATCCAGGCACTCGTCCGGTGGAGTCCGGTCGCTCACGCGGAGCGAGAGCTCGCCGACCGCCGGATAGCGGGCTTTCCACCTACCGTCCGGCTCGCCGTCATCGAGGGCGACGGCGCGGCCGTGAGCGAACTGACCGAGTTCGCGGAGCTGCCGGAGACCGCTGAGGTACTCGGTCCCGTCCCTCACGGGGAGGACGGTGTACGCCTGGTGATCCGCACACCGCGGCGCGACGGCGTCCAGTTGGCGGAGGCACTCAAGACGGCGCAGGCGTCTCGCAGCGCGCGGAAGTCGGCCGGAACGGCGCGGGTCCAGATCGATCCGATCGCCTTCGGCTGAACCCCGATAGGGTCGGCAGACGTGAGTCAGTCGCACCAGCCCCACGCCGCCCACCACTCCGACCAGACCGCCCAGTCCAGCGGTCGACCCGGCGTCGCCCAGCCTGCCTCCCCTCCTGGTCGCGCGGCGTCCCCGCCCGAACGCATCGAGGCCGTCGTCTTCGACGTGGGCGGTGTGCTCCTCGACTGGAACCCGAGGCACCTCTACCGCTCGCTCCTGCCAGACGAGGAGAGCGTCGAGCGGTTCCTGTCCGAGGTCTGCACACCTGCGTGGAACGCCGAGCAGGACGCCGGCCGCACCTGGGCCGCGGCCGTGGAGGAACTGACGGCGAGGTTTCCCGATCACGCGAAGCTGATCCGCGCCTATGACGAGCGCTGGCCGGAGATGGTGGCGGGCGTCTTCGAGGAGACCGTCGCGGTCCTGGCCGATCTCCGCGCGGCAGGCGTTCCCACGTACGCACTGACGAACTTCTCGGCCGAGAAGTGGGACATCACGCTGGACATGTGGGAGTTCCTCCGCGACTTCGACGGTGCGGTGGTCTCCGGCGTGGAGCGGGTCAGCAAGCCCGATCCGGCGATCTACCAGCTCCTGTTGGATCGGCATGGCCTCAGCGCAGCGACGACGTTCTACACCGACGACGTTCCGGCCAATGTCGAAGGCGCCCGCGGGGTCGGAATCCAGGCCGAGGTCTTCGTCGACGGTGCCACCCTTCGGAGCCAGCTGGCCGCCGCCGGACTGGTGCCGGTCGACGTCAGGGCGTGAGGCGCCCTACTCCTGGTCGAAACCGAAGGCCAGGGCGTAGAGAACGGCCGTGAGGGAAAGTCCGTCGCCCATCAGTCCGGCGGCGACGATCTCCCGCAGGTCGCCTGTCGGCACCCACTCGATCCGTTCCGCCTCGCTCGGATCGGTGGGAGGGCCCACGTGAGTGGCGCCTTCTGCCGCGAAGATGTCGAAGCGCTGGTCGGAGATGCCGTTGCTCGGGTGGTAGTGCACGAGCGGGCGAAGAGCGTGGGGACGCCAGCCGGTCTCCTCCAGCACCTCACGCGCGGCGGCTTCCACGGCGGACTCGCCCGGATCGACGCGACCTGCCGGGATCTCCCATCCCCACGTGTCGGTGATGAAGCGATGTCTCCACAGCATCAGCACGCCTCGCTCGTCGTCGTGGACTACGACACCGGCGCCGGCACTGGGCGTGCGTACGACGTGGTGGTCGAAACGCTTTCCGTCGGGAAGCTCCACGTCGGCAAGCGTGAGTCGAACCCACTCACTCTCGTAGATCGGGCGTTCACCGTGAACCGTCCATCGCACCCCCGCACCCTAGATGACTCTTGCTACGGTGCGGGCCATGCCCAGCCGGCCAGACCTCTACTTCAGCGCAGACGTCGAGGCCGACGGGCCGATCCCCGGGCCCTATTCCATGCTGAGCTTCGGCCTCGCGGTCGCCGGCACCTTCGACGGAACGACCTTCCGCGCGGCCGACCCGACTGAGCGCACGTTCTACGCCGAGCTGCGGCCGATCTCCGATGACTTCGTGCCAGAGTCCCTCGCGGTGAGCGGCCTGGATCGGGACCGGCTGGTACGTGAGGGTCGCGATCCCGCGGAGGCGATGAACGCCGCGGCCCGCTGGATCGGCGAGGTCACTGCGCTTGCCGGGGAGGCCACCCCGGTCCTCGTGGCGTTCCCGCTGAGCTATGACTGGATGTGGATGTACTGGTACTTCATCCGCTTCGCTGCCGGGGGCTCACCTTTCGGGCACTCCTGGTGCATCGACCTGAAGACGACCTATGCCATCAAGGCCGGCGTCGGCGTCCGAATGGCGAGCAAGTCCCGGTTGCCGAAGGCGCTGCGATCGGGGCGCCGGCACACCCACCATGCGCTCGACGACGCCGTCGAGCAGGCGGAGTTGGCGGCGAAGCTGTTCACCTGGGACGGTACGGATGGTCGGGTGGATCAGCACGCGGACTGCGGTCCGTAGACTGGCGGCGACGCCGTCCGAGAAAGATCAAGGAGACCCGCGTGGCCGTCCAGCCCATCCGCCTGTTCGGGGACCCGGTGTTGCGGACGCCGGCCGAACCTGTGACGGACTTCGACAAGGAGCTGCGCAACCTGGTCCGCGATCTGACCGAGACGATGCTCGAGGCGCCCGGCAGCGGTCTCGCCGCGCCGCAGATCGGTGTGGGGCTGCGGGTGTTCACGTACAACGTCGAGGACGTCGTGGGCCACCTCGTCAATCCCCAGCTGGAGCTGTCGGAGGAGGAGCAGTTCGGCCCCGAGGGTTGCCTGTCGATCCCGGGCTTCAGCTTCGACTGCATGCGCGCGATGCGGGTCGTGGCGAAGGGTTTCACGATGCACGGGGAGCCGGTGACCCTCGAGGGTTCGGAGCTGCTGGCCCGCTGCATCCAGCACGAGACGGACCACCTCGACGGCATCCTTTTCGTCGACCGGCTCGACCGGCAGGCCCGCAAGGACGCGTTGCGGCTCATCCGGGAAGCCGAGTGGGCAGGCGCCGAGCCACCTCAGGTGCGGCTCTCCCCGCACGCGACCATGGGACGGGCCCTGTAAGGGCGAACAGTAGGGGGAGTCAGCTCGTGCGGTTGCTGTTTGCGGGTACACCCGATGTCGCGTTGCCCTCGTTCGAGGCGGTCCTGGCAAGTGATCACGACGTCGTGGCCGTGCTGACCCGGCCGGACGCGCCGTCGGGCCGGGGTCGCAAGCTGCACCCTTCACCGGTCGCTGAGCGGGCCGAGGCCGAGGGACTCGACGTTCTCAAGCCGGGCTCGACACGGGATCCGGAGTTCCTCGAGCAGTTGCGCGGTCTCGCGCCGGAGTGCTGTGCGGTCGTCGCCTACGGCGGACTCCTTCCGACGGCGGTGCTGGACGTGCCCCCACTCGGCTGGATCAACCTGCACTTCTCCGTCCTGCCGGCGTGGCGCGGCGCGGCGCCGGTGCAGCACGCGATCCGTTCCGGTGACACCCTGACCGGTGCGACGACGTTCCGGATCGTGGAGGAGCTCGACGCGGGTCCCACCTACGGCGTGGTCACCGAGCCGATCGGTCCGACCGACACCGCCGGTGATCTGCTCGAACGCCTGTCGCACAGCGGAGCGAGGTTGCTGGTCGAGACGCTGGACGGGATCGCGGCCGGCACTCTCGAGCCGCGTCCCCAACCTTCGGAGGATGTGACCTACGCCAGCAAGGTCGGTGTCGACGACGTACGCATCGACTGGTCACGACCGGCGTTCGCCATCGACCGGCTCGTGCGGTCGGGCACTCCGGCGCCCGGGGCGTGGACGACGTTCCGGGACGAGCGCCTGAAAGTGGGTCCGGTCACGGTCGCGACCGAGGCGGTGGAGGTGCCGCCGGGCGAGATCGTCGCCGAGAAGTCCCGCGTCCTGGTCGGCACCGGCAGCGTCCCGGTGGCACTCGGCGAGGTGCAACCCCACGGCAAGCGGCCCATGGCGGCCGACGCCTGGGCGCGAGGGGTCCATCCGCAACCCGCCGAGCGGGTCGGCTGATGCCGCGACCCGCGTCCGGCACACGGCGGCGGCAGCGCCGGACCGGGACGGCGGACAGCGCCAGGCGGGCCGCCTACGACGTCGTGCACGCGGTGTCGGCCCGGGACGCCTACGCCAACCTCACCCTCGCGTCGATCCTGCGTGAACGCGATCTGTCCGGTCAGGATGCGGCGTTCGCCACCGAGCTGGTCGGCGGGACACTCCGCTGGCGCGGCGGCTACGACGACGTCCTCGCGCGGTGCGTCAACCGCCCCTTGCCCGACCTCGACCCGGAGGTCCTCGACGTCCTGCGGATCGGTACGCACCAACTCCTGGGCATGCGGGTCCCTGCCCACGCGGCGGTGGCGACCAGCGTCGACCTCGGTCGAGACGTCGCCGGTGGCGGCGCTTCGAAGTTCGTCAACGCCGTGTTGCGGAAGGTGGCGACCCGCGATCTTGCCGGCTGGCTTGCGATGGCGGCACCGGCGTACGACGTCGATCCGGTCGGGCATCTCGCTGCGGTCCACGCGCATCCGAGGTGGATCGTCGAGGCGTTCCGCGCTGCCCTGGACGGGTCCCTTGACGAGACGGCCGCCGCCCTCGCCGCAGACAACGCACCCGCCCGGGTCACTCTGGTGGCCCGCCCGGGGCGATGCACGGTCGACGAGCTTCGTCGCGACGGCGCGGGTCCCGCGCGGTGGTCTCCGTACGCCGCGATCCTGGAGGCAGGTGATCCGCGCCGAATTCGCGCCGTCGCGCAGGGGCGTGCGGGTGTCCAGGACGAGGGGAGCCAGCTGGTGGCTCTGGCCCTCGCCGGTGTGCCCCTGAACGGAGCGGGGACCGGCACCGACTCCCGCTGGCTGGACATGTGCGCCGGCCCAGGAGGCAAGGCGGCCCTGCTCGCCGGGCTCGCGGCCGAACGCGGGGCACGGCTGCTCGCCGCCGACCTGCAGCCACACCGCGCCGCCATGGTGAATCGCGCCCTGAGCGGCGGCGCCGGCGTGCTCGGCACCGTCGTCGCCGACGGGACCGCCGGACCGTGGCGCGACGGAACCTTCGACCGGGTGCTGCTGGACGCGCCGTGCTCGGGCCTCGGAGCGCTACGCCGCCGGCCGGAGGCGCGCTGGCGGAGGTCGGCCGGTGATCCCGCGGAGCTCAGACCGCTGCAGATCCGCCTGTTGGACGCCGCCCTCGACGCCGTTCGGATCGGCGGGGTCGTCGGCTACGCGACCTGCTCGCCGCACCTGACCGAGACCCGCGAGGTCGTGGCGACCGTCCTTCGCGACCGCGGTGATGTCGAACGCGTCGACGCCAGGCCGTACCTGCCGGGCGTACCCGATCTCGGCGAGGGGCCCGACCTCACGTTGTGGCCGCACCGGCACGGCACGGACGCGATGTATCTCACGTTGCTTCGGCGTACCTGAGCAGGCCAACCGCCGCGGGCCGAAACAGTAGACTCGGCGACGTCATGGCCGTACAGATATCTCCGAGCATCCTGAGTGCCGACTTCGCGCGCCTCGCCGATGCCGCCGCCAGCGTCTCCAACGCCGACTGGCTCCATGTCGACGTGATGGACAACCACTTCGTGCCCAACCTCACCATTGGCCTGCCCGTCGTGGAGTCACTGCGGGCGGCGACGACGTTGCCGATGGACTGCCACCTGATGATCGAGGATCCGGACCGCTGGGCGCCCGCCTACGCCGAGGCCGGTGCCGCCAGCGTGACGTTCCACATCGAGGCGGCGCGCGCGCCGATCCGGCTCGCGCGGGAGCTTCGTGCCCTCGGTGCGCGGGCGGGCATGGCGCTGAAGCCCGCGACCCCGGTGGAGCCGTACGAAGACCTGCTCGCAGAGCTGGACCTGCTTCTGGTCATGACGGTCGAGCCGGGCTTCGGGGGGCAGAAGTTCCTCGATGCCTGCGTACCCAAGATCCGGCGGAGCCGCGAGCTGATCGCCAAGCACGGCGGCGAGCTCTGGCTCCAGGTCGACGGCGGTGTCTCGGCCGAGACCATCGAGCGGTGTGCGGAGGCGGGCGCCGACGTGTTCGTCGCGGGCTCGGCGGTCTTCTCCTCCGACGACCCGGGCCGCGTCATCGACGAGCTCCGCCGCCGCGCGTCGGAGGCGACCGCACGGGCGTCCTGGCAGTTCGCACGCTGATGTACTTCCGCTGCGAGCGCTACATCGTCGCGGAGGGCAAGGCCGATGCCTTCGCGTCCTTCTTCCTCCGGCAGCTGCTTCCGCTGCGGGAGAAGTACGGTGCGCGGCTGGTCGGACGGTGGCAGACCGAGGACGAGGCCGACGTGCTGACGATCTGGGCGTTCGCGAGCCGGGAGGCCGCGGGGGAGGTCGACGAGCACGTCCGTGACGACCCGGGTTCGGCGGAGGCACAGGCGTTCCAAGAGCGTTACCTGGATCCGCTGTTCCACGAGGTGGCCGAGATGCCGCTGTATTCCACGGTGCCTCTGGACCGGACTGTCCTGGCCGGTCTGTCGTTCCAGCCCGTCGCCGACCGAGGCGGAGCGCCCCGCCGCTAGCCCGCGCAGTGATCACGCCGGCTGTCCGTTTTGCGACGTACTGATCGACAGCGATTGCGGCCAGCCACGGCGACGTGGTGCAGGTCATGGCCATGACGGCTCCCCGGAGTTGGCGGGACGTGCCACACTGAACGACGTACGAGCGAAAGCTCGCGCGTGCTCCGGGGTCGGTGAAATTCCGAACCGGCGGTGACAGTCCGCGACCCGGCCACAGCAGCCAGACGTTCTGGCACGTGGCCGGTGGACCAGGTGGAACTCCTGGACCGACGGTGAAAGTCCGGATGGGAGGCAGCACGCGGGATGCGACCGCGCGTCCGCCTACGTTCAGGCGTTCGATGACGCCTGCTCACCCGGGCGGCCCGCGTCGCGTCCCTCGCCTCATCCCCGGTGCCCGCTCGGGCAGAACCGGAAGGCGAGGGAGAACCGGTGTTCACCGGAATCGTCGAAGAACGCGGCGAGGTCTGCGACCTCGTACGCCTGCAGGACTCCGCACAGGTCACCATCCGCGGGCCGCTGGTCACCGGCGACGTACGCCCGGGCGACTCGATCGCCGTCAACGGGTGCTGCCTCACCGTCATAGCCGTGGGTGCCGACGGAGCTGGCGGAAACGACGGAGAGTTCACGGCCGACGTGATGGCCGAGAGCCTGTCCCGCACGACCCTCGGGTCCGCCCGGCCTGGTGACGCCGTGAACCTCGAACGCTCCGTCCCGGTGGACGGCCGGCTCGGCGGGCACATCGTGCAAGGTCACGTTGACGGCACCGGTCGAGTCCTCAGCCGACAGTCCACGGCCCGCTGGGATCTGGTCGAGATCGGGCTGCCGGTCGAGCTGGCGCGCTACGTGGCGGAGAAGGGATCCATCGCCGTCGACGGGGTCTCGCTCACCGTCGTGGGCATCCGCGACGGCGCCGAGCCGGCGTTCACCGTCGCTCTCATCCCGACCACCCTGAAGCTCACGACCCTCGGCCTGCGGACACCCGGCGACGACGTGAACCTCGAGGTGGACGTCCTCGCGAAGTACCTCAGCAGACTGGTCCCTGGAGGAGTACGCGCATGAACTGGCTGACCTGGCTCCTGGGGGCCGAACTGCACATCGCCGGCTCGGTGATCCTGTGGCGCGAGATCATCGGCAACGGTTTCGGCCTCGCGAGCGCCATCTTCGGAATGCGCCGGCGGGTCGGGGCCTGGCCGGTCGGGATGATCGGCAACGTCCTGCTGTTCACGGTGTTCCTCGGCGGGGTCTTCGACACTCCGCAGGACAAGGACCTGTGGGGCCAGGCCGCCCGGCAGGTGTTCTTCTTCGCGGTGAGTGCGTACGGATGGTGGCGGTGGCGCCAGGCCCGTGACAGCCACGAGGCAGCCGACGGGGGAGCGGTGGCACCCCGCTGGGCAAGCGGGCGGGAGCGGCTGGGACTCCTCGCCGCGGCGGCGGTCGGCGTCACGGTGTTCACCTACGCCCTCAGCCTGCTCGGCTCGTGGGGCCCGCTCGCCGACGCGTGGATCCTCACCGGCAGCATCCTGGCGACCTACGGCATGGCCCGTGGCTGGGTGGAGTTCTGGCTGATCTGGATCGCGGTCGACGCGGTGGGGGTGCCGCTGCTGTTCCTGGCCGGGTTCTATCCGTCGGCGATCCTCTACGTCGTCTACGGCGGTTTCTGTCTCCTGGGCTTCTTCACCTGGCTCCGCGTCGAGCGACGACTGGTCGGCGTACCGAGACCCGCACCAACGGCGGAGGCGCTGGCGGGTGAGCAGCCGTGACAGACCTACGCCTGGACCCGATCGACCGTGCCGTGAGCGATCTGGCAGCTGACCGGCCGGTCGTGGTGGTCGACGACGCGGACCGCGAGAACGAAGGCGACCTGATCTTCGCCGCTTCTTCGGCGACGCCGGAGTTGCTGGCGTTCACGGTCCGGCACACGAGCGGCGTGGTGTGCGTACCACTGCTGGGCGAACGCCTGGACCAGTTGGGCATCGCGCCGATGGTGGCGGACAACCAGGAGTCGATGCGGACGGCGTTCGCGGTGACCGTGGATGCGGCGGACGGCGTGACGACAGGGATCTCGGCGGCCGACCGTACCCGGACGATCCGGCTCCTCGCCGATCCCGACACCGGCCCCGCCGATCTCGTCCGGCCAGGGCACGTCTTCCCGCTGCGCTACCGACCGGGCGGGGTGCTGGCCCGGCCCGGCCACACCGAGGCGGCCATCGACCTGGCGCGTCTCGCCGGCCACCCGCCGGCGGGCGTGCTCGCGGAACTGGTGAACGACGACGGCACGATGATGCGGGGGCCGGCGTTGCGCGCGTTCGCCGACGAGCACGACCTCGCCCTCGTCTCGATCGCCGACCTGATCGCGTATCGGCGCCGCCACGAACGCCTCGTCGACCGGATGGCGACCGCCCGGCTGCCCACCGCCCACGGTGAGTTCCAGGCGATCGGTTACCGGAACACGATCGACACGTCCGAGCACGTCGCTCTCGTCAAGGGCGACCTCGCCGCCGCGGCGGCCTCTGGCGACGAGATCGTCGTGCGGGTCCATTCCGAGTGCCTCACCGGTGACGTCCTCGGGTCGCTGCGTTGCGACTGTGGTCCGCAGCTCCAGCGAGCCCTCGCCGCCATCGATCGGGCCGGCAGCGGCGTCGTCGTCTACCTACGCGGTCACGAGGGTCGAGGAATCGGCCTGCTGTCGAAGCTGACCGCCTACGACCTGCAGGACTCGGGGCACGACACCGTGGAGGCCAATCTCGCGCTCGGGTTCCCCGCGGACGCCCGTGACTACTGGGTGGCCGCCCAGATTCTCACCGACCTCGGCGTACGCACCATCCGGCTCCTCACCAACAACCCCGCCAAGCGCGCGGGCCTGGAGCACTACGGTCTGACGGTGGCAGCGGTCGAACCGCTGGCGATACCGCCCAACGGGGAGAACCTCCGTTACCTGCAGACCAAGCGGGACCGACTGGGCCATCTGCTCCCAGTACAGGAACCCGTCCCCACCGAGCAGATCGCAGGGAGGGCACAGTGAGCGGGAGTGGCGCGCCCACGATCCGGCCGGCCGCGGTGGAGGGCCTGCGGGTCGGCGTCGTCGCGGCGTCGTGGCACGACGAGGTCATGGACGGCTTGCTCGCCGGCGCGGTCCGCGCACTGGACGAGGCCGGCATCGCCGACCCGTGCATCATCCGGGTCCCGGGATCGTTCGAGCTTTCCGTCGCTGCCGCGCGCCTCGCCCGAGCGGGCATGGACGCCGTCGTGGCGCTCGGTGTCGTCATCCGCGGTGGTACGCCGCACTTCGAGTACGTCTGCCAGGCGGCCACGGTGGGCCTCACCCAGGTGAGCGTGGAGACCGGGGTGCCGGTCGGGTTCGGCGTCCTCACCTGTGACACTGCCGAGCAGGCCATCGACCGTGCCGGTCTGCCGGGCTCGCGGGAGGACCGGGGGTACGAAGCGACGCAGGCCGCGCTCGCGACGGCGGCCACCTTGCGTACGGTGGCGCCCCTCGATCGGTGAACGATCCACGGCGACGGTCGAGGCAACGGCTCACTGACCGCGACGGGATGTTCCTCGGGTGACGTCCTGGGAGAGGGTCACCGCGGTTCGGTGGTTCGTGGTGAGGCCGTGCTCGGAGCACGGTCCGCCGGACTCCCGCGGACAGAGTACGAAGTGCTCGCAGGCCCTGGCGCGATAGAGGCGGTACGCCGCGGGAGGCTGGACCTGCTCACGCGTCATGGCATAGGCACCACGTTCGGGCGCTCCGGGATAGATCTCGAGGCCGCGGTCGAGTTCCGGCCCCGTGAGCTCCTCGCCCACGCCCGACATGTAGACGGCCTGACCTTCGCCCAAGGGCACCGCCGAGTTGAAGACGACGATGCTGAGGCGCGGGTGTCGGCTAAGGTTGCGTGAGTGGGCGGCCTCCGGTGTGGAGATCCAGTAGAAGTCGGTGTAGTCGGCGGTGCCGTAGTACACCGGCGTGGTCCAGGGGTTGCCGTCGCTGTCGACGGTGCCGAGCGTCATGTAGAGGGTGGCGTCGAGGATCGCCCGGGCGGTCGCGGCGAGTTCGTCCCGGCGGATCGACGTGGCACTCTCGGTCGGCTCGACGTCCCGCATGGAACCTCCGGGAGATGGCACGGAAGTTGACCTTGAGCAGACTACGTGCTGTCGGCACCGGGGACCAGACGGTAGGCGGGGGCACCGCCGTTCTCTGAACGTAGGTAAGGCGCGCCGCCCGCGGGCCGTCTGGGACACTGACGCGATGACGGGCTCGCGAACGCTGTTGCTGCTGCGCCATGGCAAGGCGGAGTCGCCGACCGGGATCGCCGACCGGGACCGTCCACTCGCGGGCAGGGGGAGACGCCAGTCCGAGCATGCGGGTGCCGCGTGCCGGGCGAGCGGAGTCGTTCCCGGCCTGGTGGTGGTGTCGCCGGCTCTGCGCGCTCGGGAGACGTGGGTGGAGTTCGCCCGTGGCCTGGGGGTCGAGCCGGAGGTCGACATCGACCGCCGCGTCTACGCCAACACGATCGAGGATCTGCTCGACGTGATCACGGGTACACCGGAGGAACTCGACACGCTGATGATCGTGGGTCACAACCCGTCGATCGGCGACCTCTCACGCCTGCTGGACGAGGACGAGTCCCGTCGACGCGGCACCGCCGTCGCGGACGGGTATCCCACGGGGGCGTTGACGATCTTCGACGTCGACGTGCCGTGGGCGCTGGTGGCACCGGGGACCGGTCGCCTGCGCGCGGTCGTACGGCGCTGATCAGCCGCCGTACCCGGACCCGTCGAGCGTGTCATGGCCTGGCTCGCCGAGCTCCCCGTCCGCGGCGTCGATCTCCTCGCGGGTGATGCCGAGGAGGTAGAGGATCGCGTCGAGATACGGGACCGACACCGCCGTGTCCGCCGCCTGGCGTACGACCGGCTTGGCGTTGAAGGCCACCCCGAGTCCCGCGACGGCGAGCATGTCGAGGTCGTTGGCGCCGTCTCCGATCGCGACGGTCTGGGACAGCGGCACGCCCGCCTGCTCCGCGAAGCCGTGCAGGGCCTCGGCCTTGCCGGGTCGGTCGACGATCGGTCCGACCACCCGGCCGGTCAGCACGCCGTCGGCGACCTCCAGCAGGTTGGCCGCTACGAAGTCGATCCCGAGTTCGGCCGCGATCGGTTCGACGATCTGGGCGAACCCACCGCTCACGACGCCGACCTGGTAGCCGAGGCGGTGGAGAGTACGCAGCAGGGTCCGGGCACCGGGCGTGAGCCTGATCTCCTGGCGGACCTCGTCCATCGCCCGGGCATCGACACCGGCCAGCAGCGCCACCCGCTGGCGGAGGGACTCGGCGAAGTCCAGTTCACCCCGCATGGCGGCGGCGGTCACCCGCGTCACCTCGTCCAGGCAGCCGGCCCGGGAGGCGAGCATCTCGATGACCTCGCCCTGGATGAGGGTCGAGTCGACGTCGAGGACGACGAGGCGCTTGGCGCGGCGGTAGAGCCCGGCGGGTTGGACGGCCACGTCGACCTGCTGTGCGGCTGCCTCGATCGCAAGAGCGCTGCGCAACTGCAGCGGATCGGCGCCGGAGACGTCGAGTTCGATGGCGATCACGGGATAGCGGGCGATCCGGATGATCCGGTCGATGTTGCCGCCGGTGTCGGCGATCCGCCCCGCGATGGCGGCGACCGCGCCCGGGTCGAGCGGACGGCCCAGGACGGTGACGTGGCTACGTCCGTGTGCCCGCGGCAGGTTGTCGCCGGCGCCGGACTGCACCTCGACATCCATCGAGAGGTCGCGCGCGACGTCCTCGATCGCCTTCCGCAGCCGGGCGTCGTCCCGTGGCGTGGTCACCAGGACGCCGAGGACGAGCCGGCCGCGCAGGACGACCTGTTCGACGTCCAGCACCTCGACCGAGAACGGCGACAGGGCGTGGAAGACAGCAGAGGTCACACCGGGACGATCGTGTCCGGTGAGGGTGAGAAGGAGGGTTCGATCGGGCTGCAGCGCACTCGGCACTCCCGCAACGTTAGCGGTGCCCCGCGACGAGGCCGGGCTCAGACCCCACCGGTGACGTCCTGCCCCGACAGCGCGAGTGCCCATGCGAGGCAACCGAACGCCGCCGTCACCGTCACGGCCCGTACGACGTTCCAGCGCACCCACCGGTCCTCGAAGCTCGCCCGGACGGCCGCGAGATCGGGGATCCCGTCCGGGTCACCGGCTGCCGCGAGCGCATTGTTGAGGGGGATGTTGATCCCTCGGGTGAGACCGAGTTGGACGCTGTAGAGCACGAGGGCGGCGGCGACCCACGGCAGGACCCGGCGGTCGCCGAGATGCAGGACCACGGCGAGCAGGGTCAGGACGAAGGCACCGAGGAAGGTGGCAAGGAACCACGGGTTGATGATCTTCAGGTTGATCCACTGCATCGCGCTGACGAAGGTCCGGTCATCGGTGTGCCGGAGGCCGACCATGACCGAGCAGGCCCAGGCGTAGAAGAAGCCGGCACTCAGCCCCGTGATCAGCGTGGCGACGAGGAGGACGACCGTCGGGAACGGGATCGACATGGACCATAGTGAAGCGCCTCGACGGTGGGGCGCGCCATGGCTGAAGCGCTCGGGCTCATGTCTCGGCGTGGCACTCGGGTTCCGGGCGCGTTGGCCGTGGCGTCGATCGCGGACCCGGCGCGCCGCCGTTGCCGCCGTCAGCCCCTTCCGAGGAACGGCATCCCGGTCGCCATGACCGTCATGAACGGCACGTTGGCGTCCAGCGGCAGGCTCGCCATGTAGGCCACGGCGCGCCCGACGTCGTTCACGTCCATCGTCGGCTCGACGCGGATCGACCCGTCGGGCTGGCGTACGCCGTCGGCCATGCGGGCGGTCATCGGGGTCTCGGCGTTGCCGATGTCGATCTGGCCGCAGGCGATGCCGTGGTCCCGCCCGTCGAGGGCGGTTGCCTTGGTGAGCCCGGTGATCGCGTGCTTCGTCGCGGTGTACGGAGCCGACTGAGGGCGTGGCGTGTGCGCGGACAGCGAACCGTTGTTGATGATTCGGCCGCCGCCGGGTGTCTGGCTCTTCATCAGGCGTACGGCCTGTTGCGTGCAGAGGAACGCACCGGTGAGGTTGACGTCGACGACGGCCTGCCAGTCGGTGAGCTCGAGGTCTTCGAGGGGCACGGCTGGGGCGTTCCGGCCGGCGTTGTTGACCAGGAGGTCGAGCCGGCCATAGGTCGTGCGGATCGCGGCGAACAGGGACTCCACCGCGCCCGGGTCGGCGACGTCGGTGGGTACGGCGAGACCCTCGTGACCGGCGGCCCGCAGCTCGTCCGCGAGGTCGTGCAGAGGCTGGGGACGTCGACCGGCCAGCGCCACCGACCAGCCGTCCCGGGCCAGCGCGAGGGTGATGGCACGGCCGACGCCGGTGCCGGCCCCGGTGACAAGGGCGATCTTGTGAACCATGAAATTTCCCCTCGGTCCAGGCGGTTGGCGAAGGTATGAGTACGACCCAGGAGCGGCCGCGGGTCGAGACCGGCGCGAAGCGGGTCCGAGCCTACTTCGGCGGCGAAGTCGTGGCCGACACGGTTGAACCGGTTCTGGTATGGGAGATCCCCTACTATCCGGCTTACTACCTTCCGGCGAAGGACGTCCGTACGGATCTGCTGACGCCGGGCGGCGAGGGGCACCACTCGGAGCGCCTTGGCGACGGGACGTCGTACACCCTGAGAGTCGGCGCCAAGGAGGCGACGGGCGCGGCCTTGCGCTACCTCGACTCTCCGGTCGAGGAGCTGCGGGATCTCGTCCGCCTGGACTGGGACGCGATGGACGCGTGGTTCGAGGAGGACGAGGAGGTCTTCGTCCACCCGCGGAGTCCGTATGCCCGGATCGACGTCCTTGCCAGCTCCCGGCACGTCCGGGTGGAGGTCGACGGCGTGACGGTCGCGGAGTCCGCGCATCCGACCCTGCTGTTCGAGACGGGGCTTCCGGTGCGCTACTACCTGCCGAAGACGCACGTACGGATGGACCTGCTGACGCCCTCGGCGACGGCGACGCACTGCCCGTACAAGGGCCAGGCGGAGTACTGGTCGGTGACCGTCAACGGCACCGAACATCCCGACCTGGCGTGGTCCTACCGCACCCCCCTGCCGGAGAGCCAGAAGGTCGCCGGGTTGATCGCGTTCTACGACGACAAGGTGGACGTCTACGTCGACGGAGTGCTCCAGAAGCGTCGCTAGGGGTGTTGGCACCAGACGCTCCTGGCCTGGCCGCTCCTGGCCGACCGGCCGCGCCCCGCTTGTCGTGACATCTGAGGTGTGCCGATGGTGGAGGCATGACGATCCGAATCGCGATGCTCGGCGCCGGCTCCCTCGGCTTCACCCGCCGGCTGGTGCGCGACATCCTCACGGTGCCCGAGCTGGCCGACACGACGTTCGCGTTCTACGACATCAACGAGCGCAACCTCGAGATGGTGACCCAGCTGGTCCGGCGCGACATCGACGCCAGTGGTCTGCCCGCCGTGATCGAGCCGACTCTGGACCGCCGCGGCGCTCTCGACGGCGCCGACTACGTCTTCTCGGTGATCCGTCAAGGTGGACTTGACGCGTTCCGGACCGACATCGAGATCCCGTTGAAGTACGGCGTCGACCAGTGCGTGGGCGACACCCTGTGCGCCGGCGGCGTGATGTACGCCCAGCGGACCATACCCGCGCTGCTCGACTTCTGCAAGGACATCCGCGAGGTCGCGGGGCCCGACGTGCTGTTCCTGAACTACTCCAACCCGATGGCGATGAACACCTGGGCGTGCAACGAGTACGGCGGGGTGCGGACCGTCGGGCTCTGCCACGGCGTCCAGGGCGGGCACTGGCAGATCACCCGGTGCATCGAGCACTGGGCCAAGCGCGAGGGCATGATCGGGCCGGACGAGACGCTGCACCGCAGCGAGGTCGACATCATCGCGGCCGGGATCAACCACCAGACGTGGTACGTCAAGGCGCAGTGGCGCGGGATCGACATGATCCCGAAGATGCTGGAGCTCTTCGAGGGCCACCCGACGTACCCCCAGACCGAGAAGGTCCGGATCGACGTACTCCGGCGGTTCGGCTACTACAGCACCGAGTCCAACGGCCACCTGTCGGAGTACGTCCCGTGGTACCGCAAGCGGGTCGAGGAGATCCCCGACTGGATCGACCTGTCCAGCTGGATCAACGGCGAGACCGGCGGCTACCTCCGGGTGTGCACCGAGGGGCGGAACTGGTTCGAGACCGACTTCCCGAACTGGATGAAGGAGGACCCCAAGCCGATCACCGCCGAGGGCCGCAGCGAGGAGCACGGGTCGTACATCATCGAGGGGCTGGAGACCGGCCGGGTCTACCGTGGGCACTTCAACGTCGTGAACGACGGCATCATCACCAACCTGCCGCAGGGCAGCGTGATCGAGGTGCCGGGGTACGTCGACCGCAACGGCATCAACGTTCCCGTCGTCGGCGACCTCCCGCTGGCGTGTGCGGCCACCTGCGCGGCGAGCATCCGGGTGCAGGAGATGGGCAAGGAGGCGGCGGTCCACGCCGACGTCACCCTGCTCAAGCAGGCGATGCTCCACGACCCGCTGGTCGGCGCGGTCTGCAACCCCGAAGAGGTCTGGCAGATGACCGACGAGATGCTCGTGGAGCAGGCGCGGTGGCTGCCGCAGTACGCCGAGGACATCCCGGCCGCCCGTCAACGCCTCCTTGACGCCGAACGGCACGGCACCCGGGTCAAGACCGTCACCACCGAGGGCGCCGCCCGGCTGCACACCAAGACCGTCGAGGAGATGGCCGCCGACCGCGAACGTTCCCGCGCCAACGCGGCCGCGGCCGACAAGGCCGGCATGACGAAGACCAGCTGAGGGTGAAGCCATTGGCGACAGCGCCGACCGGTGACCACTTCCTTGCGGACGGGTCACCGGTCGTGCCCTGTGCGGACACGGTGTGGGCGGCGTTCACAGACGCGCGCCCGGACGAGTGGGAGAGATACCTCTCGCTCCGGCGCAGCCAGGGCTTCGACACGATGCTGATCAGCGTCCTGCCGATCCTGCACGACCGGAGCGTGCACGAGACGACCCGCGAGCCCTACCCGCTCCGCGACGACGGGACTTACGACTTCACCGCGCCCGACGCGGACTACTTCACGACCGCGCAGGAGATGGTCGAGCGAGCCGCGGAGCAGGGCATTCGGGCGGCGCTGGTCGCGCTGTGGTGCACCTACGTGCCGGGCACCTGGGGCTCGGACCGGAACCCACACGCCGTGATGTCGCAGCAGGAGACGGCGAACTATCTCGAGCTGCTGACGAGGACGTTCCATGCGTACGACCCGATCTACATAGCGAGCGGGGACGACAAGTTCGCGACGCCGGACGCCGTGGAGCGCTACGCCTGGACGTTGGGCCAGCTTGCCAAGCTCGCGCCCGACTGCCTCACCACCCTCCACTCGACACCTGACACCGACCTGCCGGCGACACTCGCCGACTCGCCCGACCTCGACTTCTACAGCTACCAGTCGGGTCACGGACACGGGCACCAGGCGAAGGCGTACGACCTGGCCGAGCTCTACCTGGGCAAGCCCGTCCGCCGGCCCGTCCTGAACCTGGAGCCCTGCTACGAAGGACACGGCTACGGACAGGGGCTTGGGCGCTTCACCCGTGACGACGTACGCCGGGCGACGTGGTGGAGCCTGCTCGGCGGCGCCTCGGCCGGCATCGGCTACGGCGCGCACGGCCTGTGGGGATGGCACCGGCCGGGCAGCCGGTTCACCAGCGGCGCATGGTCGGGGGAGCCCTTCACCTGGAACGTCGCGCTCCAGTTCGACGGTGCGTGGGACGTGGGGTTCGCGCGGTCAGTCGTGGAGGACCATGGCCTCTACCGCTGTGCGCCGAGGCAGGACCTGATCGCGACCTCGCCGCCGGGCGTGCGGGTCGCGGCGACGCCCGACCTGGCGACCGTCGCCGTGTACGTTCCCCATCCGTTCGACGTCGAGTTGGGTGTCGACCTCGGTGGGTACGCCGTGACCGCCTGGGACCTCGGCGACCGGCGCCGGGTCACCCCTTCCCTGGGGACCGGGGCGACCGGGACCGTTCTCCGGCAGCCGGCGTACCTCAGCGACACGGTCTATCTCCTCAGCGGCTGACCTGGCGCGGCTGACCGGGCACAGGACGCGCAGGCTCACCGCGGCGGACCACAGGCGGCGACCAGTGCTCGCCGGGCGGCGCGGTCGAGGCGGCGGAGCGCCTGGCGGCGCGAGTCCGCCTCGAACGCCGTCACCGCGCCGCCGTCGTCGACGAGGGCGAGTTCGCAGACGAGGAGGCACCGGCGGGCTCGCGCTGCCAGCTCGTCGGCGCGGGGCGGGTAACCCGCCGGAAGGCCGTCATGTGCCTTGCGGCCAACGGATCGCAGATCGACAAGTGCCTCGGCGACCCCCGGCCGCCAGCGCGCGACGTCGAGGCCGGCCAACGCCTCGATGACGTCCTGCAGGGTCTGGGCGAGTTCCATCGTGACGTCGGCGAGGTCGAGAGGCGCCGGAGGATGGGCCGGCCACACCTTCCACTGCACCCCGGCACCGACCACATGGGGGACGAGGCCGAGCCCGGAGCCCTCGCAGACCACGGCCTCACCGACCTCGAGCGCAGCCTCGGTGAAGTCCCGTGGCCCGGCGAGACCGAGCGGGTCGCCGGGTGCGGGAAGCGCCACCACAGCCGCCCGGGTGCCCAGGTTGCGCAGGGTTCCGAGGGACAGCAGGACGGGGACCGGCTCGTCCTCGCCGGGCAGGCCGATCACGTGATGCGCGGCGTCGTCGCCCTTGATTCCCTCGTCCGCCTCGTCGAGGCTCGTGGCGCCGGCGAGCCAGGCGTTGGTCCACGACGCGAGGCGCGCCGCCCGGGGCAACGTCAGCATGCATCTCACCCTATAAAGGGCGCGGCAGTCGCCGCCGCCCGCGAGCCGGGTGACGGACCGGACCATGGGGCGGGCCGTGGGCGGTGGTGCCGTAGGTTGTGCATCCATGAGCCCAGTTCTCGAGCTCACCGACGTCACGATCACGCGCAACGGCACCAAGCTCCTGGACCGGGTGAGCTGGTCGGTCGACGAGAGCGACCGGTGGGTGATCCTCGGACCCAACGGCGCGGGGAAGACGACACTGCTGCAGATCGCCTCGGCCCGGATGCACCCCACCAGCGGTAGCGCGACGCTTCTGGGGGAGACGCTCGGGTCGGTCGACGTCTTCGAGCTACGACCCCGGATCGGGCTGACGAGTGCCGCCATCGCCGACCGCATCCCGCGCCAGGAACGCGTGCGCGACGTCGTGGTTTCCGCCTCCTACGCGGTCCTCGGCCGGTGGCGCGAGAACTACGACAACCTCGACCACGAGCGCGCTACCCAGCTGCTCAGGTGGCTCGGGGTCGGCGACCAGGCGGACCGGACGTTCGGGACATTGTCCGAAGGCGAACGCAAGCGCGTACAGATCGCCCGGGCCCTGATGACCGATCCTGAACTCCTTCTCCTGGACGAGCCGGCCGCCGGCCTCGACCTGGCCGGGCGCGAGGGGCTCGTCCGTACGCTCGGGGACCTCGCCGCCGACGCGGCGTCGCCCGCCACGGTCCTGGTGACCCACCACGTCGAAGAGATCCCGCCGAGCTTCACCCACGTACTCCTGCTCCGTGCCGGCAGCGTCGTGGCGGCCGGACCCGTCAGAGAGACCCTGAGCTCACGGTCGTTGTCGGAGACGTTCGCGATGCCACTGCGGCTCTTCCGTTCCACCGAGCGGTGGACAGCACGGGCCAAGCGGTAAATGATGGCGCCCTCATCCGCACGCGGTGGCCCGGGGAGATTCCGGACCGACCCCTTGATCACGTAGGTTTTCACCATGAGCAACCTGCTGCAGTGGCTGGGCGAGCACCTGTGGGTCGCGTGGGTGGTCGTGGCCGGGATCCTCGCCGCGGTCGAGCTGCTGACCCTCGACTTGGTGTTCCTCATGCTCGCGGCAGGCGCGACCGCGGGGGCGCTCGCCGCCCTGGTGGGCGGCGGGCCGGTGATCTCGATCATCGTCTCGGTGGTTACCGCGTTCGCGATGTTGGGGGCCGTCCGCCCGGTCGCCCTGCGCCACCTCAAGCAGACACCGATGATCCGCACCGGAATCTCTGCCCTCGTCGGCCAGACCGGCGTGGTCGTCGAGCAGGTCACCACGCGGAGTGGGACGATCAAGATCGGCGGCGAGGTCTGGTCGGCGCGTCCCTACGACGAGCAGTCGAGCATCGAGCCCGGCGTGACCGTCGACGTGCTCTCCATCGAGGGCGCGACAGCATTTGTGCACGAAGCGGGGAAGCCATGGAGTTCTTGATCAGACAGCCAGGCGGTCCCACTGTTCGACCCCGCGCGAGACTGGCCACAGCCGCGCGCGATCTTCAGGACCCTGACCAGGCGCCGTCGATCGACAACTCGGCGGCTGACGTTGACGAATCGGAGAAGCCGTGGATGTCTTGATTACCGTTGCTGTTCTGGCGCTCGTCGCCATCATCATCTTGGTCCGATCGGTCAAGATCATCCCGCAGGCGCGGGCGGGCATCGTCGAACGGCTTGGCCGGTACGCACGCACGCTCGGGCCGGGTCTGTCGATCATCGTGCCGTTCATCGACAAGGTGCGGTACACGATCGACCTTCGCGAGCAGGTCGTCTCGTTCCCTCCGCAGAACGTGATCACCGAGGACAACCTGGTGGTCGCGATCGACACGGTCATCTACTTCCAGGTGACCGACTCCGTGCGTGCGACGTACGAGATCGCCAACTTCGTCCAGGCGATCGAGCAGCTGACCCAGACGACGCTGCGGAACATCGTTGGTGGCATGGACCTCGAACGCGCCCTGACCAGCCGTGAGGAGATCAACACCGCGCTGGGTGCGATCCTCGACGAGGCGACCGGCAAGTGGGGCGTCAAGGTCAACCGGGTCGAGCTCAAGGGCATCGACCCGCCGCCGTCGATCCAGGACTCGATGGAGAAGCAGATGCGCGCCGACCGCGACAAGCGCGCGGCGGTTCTCACGGCCGAGGGTGTCCGGCAGTCGGCGATCCTCACCGCCGAGGGCGAGAAGCAGGCGGCGATCCTCACCGCTGAAGGTGACAAGCAGTCCCAGATCCTGCGGGCGCAGGCCCAGCGGGAGTCGCAGATCCTGCAGGCCGAGGGTGAGGCTCAGGCGATCGACACGGTGTTCAACGCGATCCACGAAGGCCGTCCCGACCAGGCGCTGCTGTCCTACCAGTACCTCCAGATGATGCCGCGGATCGCACAGGGCGACTCCAACAAGGTGTGGATCGTGCCGAGCGAGCTCGGCAAGGCCCTCGAGGGCGTGGGCTCGATCGTCGGCAAGCTCGGCGAACAGGCCCCGGTCGAACCGCCGGCGCGCGAAGGAACCTCCGGCGCGGCGGCCAAGCGCAAGAAGGTTGCGATCGAGGCGGAGAAGCACACCGACGAGGCGGTCCAGACGGCTGAGAGTGAAGTCGCGGCCGCCATCGCGGCGGCCGAGGACGCCGCGAAGGGCGGGATCGGCCGGCTCGGTCGGGGCACTCCCCATGACGTCGACGGCGGTGCGGCGGGCGAGGCCGGGCCGGAAGAGCCCAATAAGGCGTGACTGGCTGGGAACTGCTCGCAGTCTTCATCGCCGGGGTCGCGGCAGGCACCATCAACGCCGTCGTGGGGTCGGGAACGCTGATCACGTTCCCGACCCTGGTCGCGTTCGGTGTCCCGCCGGTGACCGCCAACGTCTCCAACACCGTCGGCCTCGCGCCCGGATCGGCGGCCGCCGCCTGGGGCTACCGCCGCGAGCTCGCGGGCCAGCGCGACCGGCTGATCCGGCTGGGTTGCGCGTCCGTGGCCGGTGCGCTCACCGGAGCGGTGCTGCTGCTGCGGCTTCCGGCCGAGGCGTTCGACATGATCGTGCCCGTCCTGGTCGGGATCGGCTGCGTCCTCGTCATCCTCCAGCCGTGGGTGTCCCGCCAGATGGCTGCCCGCCGGGAGACCCCCCACCCACCCCACCACCATGGCAGCTGGGCGTTGCTGCCGTTCGTCTACCTTGCGGGCGTCTACGGCGGGTACTTCGGCGCCGCGCAGGGTGTCATCCTTGTCGCGATCCTCGGGATCGGTCTCGACGAGACTCTGCAGCGGATCAACGCGGCCAAGAACGTCCTGGCCGGGCTCGTCAACGCCGTCGCCGCCGTCCTGTTCATCGTGATCGCCCACGTGGCCTGGCTTCCGGCCGGACTGATCGCCGTGGGGTCGGTGGCCGGTGGCCTGCTGGGTGCCCACGTGGGCAGGCGCCTTCCGCCGGTACTGCTGCGTGGGGTGATCGTCGCCGTCGGCACTGTCGCCATCGTCGTCCTGCTCCGCCGCTGAGATCCGCGGTCCGGGAGCCGTGCGTTCGTGAACCCTGAGGGTAAACCCCGCGAACTCTCCTCGCCCGGTGCGCGTTGACCGGATAGCGTTCGTCCCAAGCCAGAAATCCTGCAGATGGGGGGAGTTCGGTATGCCCGACACCGAAGATCGTCCGGCCAGGTCCCGTCTCACGCTCACGGGGATCAGCTCCCGTGCCTGGGAGCATCCGGCGGACCGGGGCGCCCTGGTCGCGGTCAGGCAGTTGAAGGGCTTCGACCTGGTCCTGCGCAAATTGTCGGGCCTGATCAACGAACGCGCGTTGCGGCTGATCTTCCTGGGCTCCGCCGTCCGGGCCGGTGACCGCCAGTTCCCCAAGATGCACCGCGTTTTCGCGGAGGCCGCCGCCACGCTCGACGTGCGCGAGCTGCCTGAGCTGTACGTCATGACGGGCCCGATGCCCAACGCCATGTGTATCGGCATCGACAAGCCGTTCATCGTCGTCAACAGCGCCCTGGTGGATCTGCTCGACGAGGAGGAGCTGCGTTTCGTCCTCGGCCACGAGTTGGGACACGCGCAGAGCGGCCACGCGCTCTACCAGTCCGTCCTCGTCTTCCTCATCCGGCTGAGCGGCGCGATCGCCTGGATGCCGCTCGGTGCGCTCGGTCTCCGGGCGATCATCGCCGCACTGATGGAGTGGTCGCGCAAGGCGGAGCTGTCCGGTGACCGCGCCGGCCTGTTGGCCTGCCAGGATCCCGCGGTCGGTCTGCGTACGCACATGAAGCTCGCGTCCGGCGGTCACCTCGAAGACGTCGACGCGACGGCGTTCCTGGCGCAGGCGGCGGAGTACGACGCGGCGGGGGACCTGCGCGACAGCGTGCTCAAGCTGTTGCTGTTGGAGGCGCGCAGTCACCCGTTCCTCGCGGTTCGGGCGGCAGAGCTGAAGCACTGGGTGGACAACGGCGACTACTCCAGGATCCTTTCCGGTGACTACCCGCGCCGGGACGGCGACGGCGACGCGAGGATGAGCGATGAAGCCCGGCGTGCAGCGGACTCCTACAAGGAGACGTTCGCGCGTTCGCAGGACCCGCTGATGAAGATCTTCTCCGACCTCCCTGGCGCCGTGGACGGCGTGCGCGACAAGGTGTCGGGATGGTTCGGCAACCGGTCCAGCCCGTCCAGCTCGTCCAGTTCCAACCGGGACTGACCACGGGTGGGTGACGTCCGGCCATGGCTGGCCGAACAGCTCGACCTCGCGGCCCACCCTGAGGGTGGGTGGTTCCGGCAGACCTGGACGACGGACGCGTCGTTCACCCCGGAGGGCTATCCCGGTCCTCGAGCGGCGGCGAGTGCGATCTATTTCGCCCTGCACCCGGGTGAGGTGTCGCGCTGGCATGTCGTACGTTCCGACGAGCTCTGGTTGTGGCACCGCGGTGGACCGTTGCGCCTCCTGCTGGGTGGTGCAGGCGACGAACCGGCTGGCGACACGACCGAGGTGCTACTCGGACCGGACCTCGACGCGGGTCAGCGGCCGCAGGGTCTCGTGCCGGGTGGCGTCTGGCAGGCGGCCGAGCCGGGCGGATCCGAGCCGGTCCTGGTGAGCTGTGTCGTCGCGCCGGCGTTCGACTTCGCCGACTTCCGGATGCTCTGACGCGGGGACTGTCAGTCGTTCGCGGCGAAGGACAGTCCGTGAGCGGCGGGGACCTGGCCGAGCTGCCTCTGCGTCCCCGTCAATTCGGGGTGGTGCCGGCCGGAGCGGGGGACGCGAGATCGGGTACGACGGTGGCCTGGGGGAGGGCGGCGAGGGCGCGACCGGAGACGAAGAGCTTCGACCGCCGCAGTCCGCTGCCCACCACCGCAATTTCGGTCTCGGCCACGCGTGCGTCGACGAGGATGGGCCAGCCGTCCGGGAGACCGAACGCCGTGATGCCGCCGTACTCCATGCCGGTCTCGGCGACGGCGGTGTCCATCGGTGCGAACGACGCCTTCCGGGCGTCGAGGCGACGGCGGATGACGCCGTTGACGTCCGCGCGGGTGGTGGCGAGGACCAGAGCGGCCGCATACCGCGTCTCGCCGCCTCGCCGCCCGGTGATGATGACGCAGTTGGCGGAGATCTCGAGCGGGATGTCGTACGCGGCGCAGAAGGCGGCGGTGTCGGCGAGCTCAGGATCGATCTCGCCGACCCGGACCTCCTCGACCGGGACTTCGGTGATCGTCCAGGTGCGAAGGGCGCCCAGGACCGGCTCCGCGAGGAGGTCAGGGCGGGCAAGGGCGGGTTGGGTGAGCAGCTTGCCGATCTCGAGGGTGTCGCTCATGCGCACCATTGTGGTCGCGAGGGAGACTCGCGGTGCTACCAGACCCGCGGTAGTGACACCGTCGGCCAGGGCCGGGCAACAATCCCAGCATTGACTTATATAAGCCTCGACTGACATAGTGGGTCGGATGCATGCGTTCGACGTCCTCGGCGACCCGGTCCGCCGGCGGATCCTGGACCTGCTCGCCGACGGCGAGCGGGCTGCCGGGGAGGTCGGCGGCATCGTCCAGGAGGAGTTCGGCATCTCCCAGCCGGCGGTGTCGCAGCACCTGAGAGTGCTCCGCGACAACGGGTTCACCCAGGTGCGAGCGGAGGGCGCCCGGCGCTTGTACTCCGTCGATCCGGCGCCCCTGCAGGAGATCGACATGTGGCTCGAGCGGTACCGGCGGTTCTGGACCCAGCGCCTCGACGCGCTCGGCACCGAACTCGCACGCGGACGACGCGAACGCCGCCAACCCACGACGGCCAAGGCCACGTCAATGGACCCATCACCCCAGGGTCCCTCGGCGGAGAAGGACGAGAGTACGAACGGATGAAAGCCGTTACTCCCCCACACACCTCCCCGGTCGTAGGAATCGACACCCTCGACGACCCGCGGTTGCGCGACTACGCCAACCTGCGCGACGTCAGCCTCCGCAAGAGCCTGGAAGCGGCGGAGGGCATCTTTATCGCCGAGGGCGAGAAGGTGATCCGGCGAGCGATCGAAGCGGGCTATCCGGTGCGGTCGTTCCTGATGAGCGAGCGGTGGGTGGACGGCCTGCGAGACGCCATCCCGCCGGGAGTGCCGTGCTACGTCGCGCCACCTGCCGACCTGGCCCGGGTGACCGGGTTCCAGGTCCACCGGGGTGCCCTGGCGTCGATGGCCCGGGTGCCGCTGCCGCCGGTGGGCGAGGTCGTCTCCGGGGCGAGCCGGATCCTCGTCCTGGAGGACATCGTCGACCACACCAACGTGGGCGCGATTTTCCGCGGCGCGGCCGCCTTCGGTATCGAGGCGATCGTTCTGGCGCCTCGATGCGCCGATCCGCTCTACCGCCGTTCGGTCAAGGTGTCGATGGGTGCGGTGTTCTCTGTGCCCTACGCCCGGATGAGCACCTGGTACGACGGCCTCGGCGCGCTGCGCCAGCTCGGCTTCGACGTCATCGCCCTCACCCCGGCGGCCGACGCCGAGCCGCTCCCGCGTGTCGTCCGGCGGTCCCGTCGTCCCGCCCTCGTACTCGGCACCGAGGGTGACGGGCTGTCGGCCCGCTGGGAAGGGCAGGCCGACGTGCGCGCCCGGATTCCGATCAGTCCGGCGGTCGACTCCCTCAATGTCGCGGCGGCAGCGGCGGTGGCCTGCTACCTCCTCACCTCCCAGGACTGACGCGACTGAGCGCCCGTGTCGAAACCCCGTTGTCCGACCGTCGCGAAGGTTCGTACGGTGCGACCATGACGCGCAAGGTGACGCTGGTCCTCCTCGACAAGGGCGGTGAGCCGCTGGGCTCGCTGCCGCCGTACACCGTGGAGACACCGTGGTGGCCGGAGGTCGGTGAGGTCGTCGATACCGCCCGGGCGCTCTGGAACATCGACGTGGTCGTCCTCCGGACCATCGGCCCGCCGGACCGGTCGGGCCCGCCCGGGGGAGAGGTCACCTATGTCGCCGAGGTCGACCCCGCGTCGCGGCTGCCGACACTCGCCCCGGCGGACGAGCGGGCCAAGGCTGATGTTGAACCTCATCCGTACCGCGCACCCTGGGCCTCGCCAGGCGGGCCAGCCGCCACGACTGCCTGGGCGACAGCGGCGCTCGAGGCGAGGGGAGTGACGCCAACCGCGTTCGTCCAACGCAAGAGCTGGAACCTCTCCGCCATCTGGCGGGTGGAGACCGCCGAGTCGCCACTATGGCTCAAGCAGGTGCCGACGTTCTTCGCCCACGAGCCGGCTCTGCTGCGCTGGCTGGGAGCGGCGGTGCCCGGTGTGGCGACCGAACTCATCGTCGGCGAGGGTGGACGTGCACTTCTCGCGCATGTCCCGGGCGAGGACCGGTTCGGGGCGTCGGCGGCGGAGCTTCGCGAGATGCTCACCGACCTGCACCGCATTCAGGCGTACGCCGCGGACCGGATCGAGGAGTTGCTCGACCTCGGTGTACCCGGCCGGCGGAACCACCTTGCTCTGCCCGCGATCCAGACGGTGGCGGCAAGGTACGGCCCGACACTGGAGCCTGCGCTCCGTACGTCCCTGGACACGCTCGTGGACGGTCTTCCGGAGCGGTTCGCCGAGGTGGCCGCCTGCGGCCTGCCCGACACGCTCGTCCACGGCGACTTCCAGGGCGGCAACGTCCGCTCAGACGACAAGCGCCGGGTCATCATCGACTGGGGCGACTCGACGATCGGCGATCCGACCATGGACATCGCCCGTGCGATCGGTGGACTGCCGGACGCCGACAGAGACACGCTCGTGAACGAGTGGGCGGCGCGGTGGCGGAGTCACACGCCAGGCTGCGACCCGGCGAGAGCGCTGCAGCTCATGCTTCCCGTGGTCGATCTTCTGTACGCCGTGGTCTACACCGGCTTCCTGGACCAGATCGAACCGTCGGAGTGGCCGTACCACCGGGATGACCCACCCGACTGCCTGCGTTCGGCCGTGCGAAGGGCCGATCTCATCGCGTCGTGACGCGTCAGCCAGCCGGCTGCCGGCTGAGCGGGCAGTCGCCACACAGACCTCCGCCGGGCACGCGGTAGTAAAGGCAGCAGGAGGTACGCACGAAGCCGTTCAGCGTGGGCGGCTCGCCCGTTCCCGCCAGCGCCGGTCGGGTGAACATGTCCTCGACCAGTCGTACGCCGGCGGTCTCCAGGTCGGGTCGGGCCCGGACCAGGACACTGATCGATCCGACGAGGGCGGACGCAGCATTGCCCCACAGCAGGGCGTCGGGAATCTTGACGTGGGTCTGGACCGCTGTGACCAGCCCGACCAGGTGTGTCTCGACGACGCGGTGGTACACGGCTTCGCCATGGTGGGGAAGCGCTGAGCGCTCGAGGATCTGCGCGTCAGGCAGGTCCAGGGCGCTCGGCGGCTCCGGCGCGGCACGCAGGTCCGGCGCGTCCGGCAGGTCCGGCCGCGGGGAGAGCCGCAGTCGGCCGCCGTTGCGCCGTGGTGCCCACCACGTGGTGGCGGGTGCGAGGTCCGGCATGCGGTCGTACAGCAGGGCGCACCCCGCCACCACCGACCACAGCCGGGCGGCCAGCCCCTGGACGAGGATCGACGCGCCGACGCGCGGTTCGTCGGTATGAAGGGACGCCGCGACCTGGTGGACGTAGCGCAGCAGGTCCGGATGCCCGGCGTACAGCTCGGCGAGCGGCGGATCCGACGGCTCGTCCGGCACCCGGTCGACGGTGAAGTACTCACCGAGGGGAGCGAGTGCGCCGTAGAGCGACATGGCCCGATTCCACCACGCCGCCACCAGGTGCTCGAAGCCGCCGCACTGGGTTTGTGTGCCGATCGACGAGAACGCGGCCAGCCGGGATGCGGGAGCCGCGAGTCAGGCGATTGCCCTTGGAATTGGTCATCTAGGGGAGAGGATGCCGACATGACCTCTGTACCGGACACGATGCGTGCCTGGGTGGTTGCCGAACCCGGCCGGCTCGACCAGGTGGAGCTCCCGGTTCCGCGACCGGCGGCCGACGAGCTGCTGGTCCAGGTGCGCGTGTGCGGTGTGTGTCGGACGGACCTGCACGTACGCGACGGTGACCTCCCGCCGCACCGGTCGCCTGTCGTACCGGGTCACGAGGTCGTGGGCAGGGTCGTTGGCACCGGCGCCGACGTGCCTGACACGTACGGCGTCGGGATGCGGGTCGGCGTGCCATGGCTGCGGCACACCGACGGGACCTGCACCTACTGCCGGCGAGGCCGGGAGAACCTCTGCCCGCGTTCGATCTACACCGGGTGGGACGCGGACGGCGGCTATGCCGAGTACCTCACCGTGCCGGCGGCGTATGCGTACGACCTGCCGGAACGGGACTTCGGCGCCTACACCGAGGCCGAGCTCGCGCCACTGCTGTGCGCCGGCATCATCGGCTATCGCGCCTATCGGCGGGCGGACCTGCCACCGGGTGGGCGGCTCGGCATCTACGGTTTCGGCGGCTCGGCACATCTCACCGCCCAGGTCGCCATCGCCCAGGGCGCGACAGTTCATGTGCTCACCCGGTCGCGGGAGGCCCAGGAGTTGGCGCTGTCTCTCGGTGCCACCACCGCGGCCGGCGCCGACGATGCACCACCGGAACCGCTCGATGCCGCGATCCTGTTCGCCCCGGTCGGCGACCTGGTGCCGGTGGCCCTCCAGGCGCTCGACCGGGGCGGGACGTTGAGCATCGCTGGCATCTACCTGACGCCGATCCCCCCGCTCGACTACGAACGCGACGTCTTCCGCGAACGCACAATGCGCAGTGTCACGGCCAACACCCGGGCGGACGGCCGCGAGTTCCTGGCCGCGGCCGCCGCCCACAGGTTGCGAATCTCCGTGACCCCGTACGCATTCGACCGGGCCGACATGGCGCTCGATGACCTCGCCGCCGATCGGGTCAACGGTGTCGCCGTCCTGGTGATGGACGACTGAGGGCCTTCACGTGAGCCCACTCAGTCCCAGCTCAGTGCTCCACCACTCTGGTATTCGATCACCCGGGTCTCGAAGAAGTTCTTCTCCTTCGACAGATCCATCATTTCCGACATCCAGGGAAAGGGATTCTCGGCGCTGTCGGAGTCGGCGAAGACCGGTGCCAACCCGATCTGGACGCATCGCCGGTTGGTGATGAAGTGCATGTACTGCTCACACAACCCTGCGTTGAGCCCGAGCATGCCCTGGCCCATGGTGTCGCGACCGTAGGCCACTTCGAGCTCGCACGCCTCGACCAGCATTCGACGGATCTCGGCCTGGAACTCCTCGGTCCACAGCCGTGGATTCTCACTCTTGATCTGGTTGATGGCGTCGATGCCGAAATTGAGATGGATCGATTCGTCCCGCAGGATGTATTGGTACTGCTCGGCGATTCCCACCATCTTGTTACGCCGACCGAGCGAGAGGATCTGGGCGAAGCCGGTGTAGAACCACATCCCCTCGAACACGACGTAGAACGCCACCAGGTCACGCAGGAACGCCTGGTCCTTCTCCTGCGTACCGGTCGTGAACGTCGGATCTTCCAGATGCCGGGTGTAGTCCAGCGCCCACGCCGCCTTGTCGGTGATCGACGGGACTTCACGGTACATGTTGAAGAGCTCGCCCTCGTCGAGGCCGAGGCTCTCGCAGATGTACTGGAAGGTGTGCGTGTGCACGGCCTCCTCGAACGCCTGCCGCAGAAGGTACTGCCGGCATTCCGGATTCGTCAGGTGGCGGTAGACGGCGAGCACGATGTTGTTGGCCACCAGCGACTCCGACGTGGCGAAGAAGCCGAGGTTGCGTTTGAGCATCCGGCGCTCGTCGTCGGTGAGCCCGGTGGGCGACTTCCACAGGGCTATGTCGGCCTGCATGGACACCTCCGTCGGCATCCAGTGGTTGTTGCAGCCGGCGAGGTACTTCTCCCACGCCCAGCGGTACTTCACCGGCAGGAGCTGGTTGACATCGGCGCGGGCGTTGATCATCGCCTTGTCATCGACGCTGACCCGGCCGGCACCGCGGTGGATCTCTCCCAGGCCGGTCGCGTCGCCCGGAGCGCTTGTCACGTCGGTCTCTGTCATGTGTCGGCTTCCTTTGTCGGGTCGTGTGGTCACTGGCAGGCTTCGCAGTCCAGATCGTCGAGTGCGCACACGGCGCCCTCGTCGACCTCGTAGACCTGGGTGACCGGGGCGACGGTGGGAGAGACGGTGGGAGAGACGGCATTGAGCTTTCCGTCGGTCCCGCGCAGGGTGCTCTTCTCGACATGAGTGGCGCTCTGCGACCGCAGGTAGTACGTCGTCTTCAGTCCCCGACGCCACGCCAGCCGGTAGAGCGCGTCGAGCTTGCGCCCACTCGGAGCGGCGACGTAGAGGTTGAGCGACTGCGCCTGATCGAGCCACTTCTGCCGGCGTGCCGCCGCCTCCACCAGCCACGTCGGATCGATCTCGAAGGCCGTGGCGTACAACGCCTTCAACTCGGCCGGTATCCGGTCGATCGGCCCGACACTCCCGTCGAAGTACTTGAGGTCGGTCACCATCACCGCGTCCCAGAGGCCGAGCTCCTTCAGGTCGTGGACGAGGTACGGATTGATCGCGGTGAAGTCGCCGGACATGTTGGATTTCACGAAGAGGTTCCGGTAGAGCGGTTCGATCGACTGGCCGACACCGCAGATGTTGGAGATGGTCGCCGTGGGTGCGATGGCCATGACGTTGGAGTTGCGCATCCCCGCCTCGACCACGCGCTCGCGCAGCGCGTCCCAGTCGAGCCGGGTGGACCGGTCGACGTCGAGCTTCCCGTCGCGGGCGTCGGCGAGCAGTTCGAGGGAGTCGATCGGCAGGATTCCCCTGCTCCACAGAGATCCGTCGTACGTCTCGTAGCTTCCGCGCTCGGCGGCAAGATCTGCCGACGCGGCGATCGCGTGGTAGCTGATGAGCTCCATCGTGGTGTCGGCGAACTCCACCGCGCGCTCCGACGACATCGGAATACGTTGCCGGAACAACGCGTCCTGGAAACCCATCAGGCCGAGGCCGACCGGCCGGTGCCGCAGGTTCGACCGGCGTGCCTCGGGGATCGTGTAGAAGTTGACGTCGAGCACGTTGTCGAGTGCCCGCACCGCCGTGCGTACCGTGCGTGCCAGGTGCTCCTCGTCGACACCGCCCTCACCCACGTGGTGCGCGAGGTTCACCGACCCCAGATTGCAGACCGCCACCTCCGCCTGGTCGCCCGCGCCGGCCGAGGTGTTGAGGGTGATCTCCGTGCAGAGGTTCGACGAGTGCACGACCCCGACATGGCGCTGGGGAGAGCGGACGTTACACGGATCCTTGAACGTGATCCACGGATGACCCGTCTCGAACAGCATCGTGAGCATCCGACGCCACAGGTCGACCGCGCGTACCCGGCGGTGGACCTTGATCCCGCCGCGTTCAGCGCTCCTTTCGTACGCCTCGTAGGCGTCGGCGAAGGCTGGTCCGTAGAGGCCGTGCAGATCGGGTACTTCGTCGGGGGAGAAGAGCGTCCATTCCGCGTCGGCCTCGACCCGTTGCAGGAAAAGGTCGGGAATCCAGTTGGCGGTGTTCATGTCATGCGTACGCCGCCGGTCGTCACCGGTGTTCTTCCGCAGGTCGAGGAACTCCTCGATGTCGATGTGCCAGGTCTCCAGATAGGCGCAGGCCGCACCCTTGCGCTTCCCACCCTGGTTGACGGCGACCGCGGTGTCATTGGCGATCTTGAGGAACGGCACGACGCCCTGCGAATGGCCGTTGGTGCCCTTGATGTGGGCGCCCATTCCGCGGACCGGGGTCCAGTCGTTGCCGAGCCCGCCGGCGTACTTCGACAACAGGGCATTGTTCCTGATCCCGGAGAAGATGCCGTCGAGGTCGTCTGCCACCGTCGTGAGGAAACACGAGGAGAGCTGCGGGCGGGTCGTTCCCGCGTTGAACAGGGTCGGCGTCGAGCACATGAAGTCGAACGACGACAGCAGTTCGTAGAACTCGATCGCGCGGGCCTCCGGGTCGTCCTCGCGAAGCGAGAGCCCCATGGCCACCCGCATGAAGAACGCCTGCGGGAGCTCGAACCGGCTGCCCTGGCTCTGCCCGTCGGCCTCAGCCGTCGCCCCTGCTTCTGGATAGCCACGGATGAGGTACCTGTCGTAGAGCGTCTGCAGCCCCAGGAACTGGAACGCCAGGTCGCGTTCGGGCCGGATCGCCCCTCCCAGCCGGTCGAGGTCGAAACGCTCCAGCTCCGGGTCCAGCAGCTCCGACCGGACCGCGCGGCGCACGTAGTCGCGGAAGTAGCGGGGGTACCGCGCGGCCATCTCCTCGTGGTTCGCCTCGTCGGGAGTGCCGGAGACGAACGTCAACGCCTCGCGCCGGAGCTTGTCGAGCAGCAGCCGGGCGCTCACGTGGGAGTACGCGGGATCGGTCTCGACGAACGTCCGGGCCGCCATGACGAGCGCAAGCTCCAACTCGGCGAGCGTGATCCCGTCGTAGAGGTTGCGGTGGACCTCGGTCAGGACCGAGCTCGCCGACACCGCCTCGAGACCCGCGCAGGACTCCTCGACGAGGTGGGTGAGGCGCCCCAGGTCCAACGGCTGCAGTTCGCCGTCAGGTCCCTTCACCCGTACGTCGGGCACGGCCTGGCTCTCGGCTTCGTCGCTGACAGTGGCGTGCTCACGTTCGATCCGGGCGCGGGCGTGCTCCTCGCGGTAGAGCACGTACGCCCGCGCCACCCGGTGCTCACCCGCCCGCATGAGGGCGAGCTCCACCTGGTCCTGGATGTCCTCGATGTGGCAGATCCGGCCGAGGTCGGGATGCCGGGTGAGCGAGGTCACCACCTGGTGGGTCAGCTCCTCGACGGTCTCGTGGACCCTCGTCGAGTCACTCGCCTGCGGACCTTCGACGGCGAGGAACGCCTTCGTTAGTGCGACCGCGATCTTCGACGCGTCGAACGGCGACGTCGCGCCGTCCCTGCGGACGACCTGGGTGTGCGGATGGGTTGCTGACATGGACGCTGTCTCCTTGCGAGCTCGATCGACGGTGCCCGTCGAGCCTGGGAAGAAGATGCGCGACACCGGCCTGCCGAGCGCACACGAAGGCGGCACGGCGTGACGGCGGAACATCCCGGGCTCTTCCCTCGAGGCCGGCGGGCGGCGCGCACTAGGGAGGTACGCGCACTGGTGGCAGGTCTTCGGACTCGCGGGCAGGTGCTTCCTACTGGCCATCGCTTCCCAGACATGCGTCCATGTCCAGTGCTTGACCGGCTGGATCCGTGCGTTCGCGACCACACGAGGCCGCACCTTCGCCACAAGGGGCAGAAAGCACGACCGGAAATCACCACCGGTGATGGCGTTCGTTCCCGCTCACCGCTGCGGGGCAGTCCCGGACTCGCACCGGGTTCCCTCTTGACGGCGACGCCCCGGTGACGGGGTGTCGCCGCGGCTCCGACGGCCTGGACGGCCGCAGGAACCACCAGCGAGCTAGAGGCTACATGTAGGGGCGGACAACACCGTGGAACCCAAGATGCGGTGTGTCGCGTGTCGCGCTGCGGAAGGCGGAAGGGTCGCGTGGTCGCCTCGCCGGCACCGGCTCGGCACGTCCGAGTAGGGACGAATCCTGGCCGGCCGGGAGGCGGCTCAGTACGGTGCGAGCGATCCTGAACCACGCAGCGATGGGCCCCGGCTCGCGACGGAAGGCTGTGTCCGCCATGAACGATCGACCCGGCATGTCCCGACGACAGGCACTCGGCAGGGCGGCATGGGGAGCGGCCGGTGCCGCCGTGTGGGGAGCCACGGGAGTCTCCCAGGCCGGCCCGGCGGCCGCCGCAGCCCCCACCGGGACGGCGCTCTTGGCTCCCGGCGCGCAGCAGGCCGCCGACGCGCTGTATCCGA
Source organism: Actinopolymorpha sp. B9G3 (assembly GCF_040120725.1). Lineage (NCBI taxonomy): Bacteria > Bacillati > Actinomycetota > Actinomycetes > Propionibacteriales > Actinopolymorphaceae > Actinopolymorpha > Actinopolymorpha sp. B9G3. Next base: position 76,175 of record NZ_JBEEAB010000026.1, read on the forward strand.
AGGGGGTCCGCCCGACCAGGCTGTACGTGATCGGCGAAGGAGCGCTGAGGCCCGAGGAACGCGTCCTGGCCGGAACTCTTCAGGGCCAGCTGGCGCGCCGGAGCCGGGGCGGGAGCGACAACGACGTCCCGGGCATCTATCTCGACGTGCCCGGTGTCGGCTACCCGGTGTGGCTGGCCGACCTTGCCGAGCGCTACGACATCGAGCTGATCCCGGTCAACGACCTCTGGACACTGGTCGACCGCTTTACCAGCCAGGAAACGAACGGCGGCCCCATCGACCGGTACGTCCTCTACCGCCGGGCCGAGCCGTCCATCAACGTCGCCACCACCGTCGCGGGGCTGACGGGCGCGGTCGCCGTGGAGGAGGCCCTGGAGCCGGTCGCCAAGCAGCACGGCCTGCGCAGAGTCGCGGACGTACGCGGCAAGGACGACCGCTGGGTGAAGGAGACGTACTGGTCGCGGTTGCGGCACGACCTCGTGGTGGAGCAGAAACCGGACTTCGCGAACCAACTCCGCGACTACGCCACGATGGCCGGGGCTCTGATGTTCTACGACGGCAACTCGGACTTCCGTCGTTCGGTCGTCGGGGATCTCGCGCCGGACTCCGCCACGATCGGATGGGGCGACGCCTCCCAGGGCGAGGACAAGTTCGTGTCGGTGTCGTCACAGGCCGGCGTACGGACCATCCCTGCCGACCACGCGCGCAACCTGGCGCCGCTCTCCGGCATCCGCCACAGCCGACTCAGCCAGCGGGCCCCGGAAGTAGCGCTAGCGGCCACGCCGGAGGTCGATCCGGACACCCACTACGCCTCGTTCCTGATCACCGACGGCGACAACATCCAGTGGATGCTCGGAGACTTCCAGAGCAGTGCGAACTGGTTCGCGAGCCCCCATCGCGGCGCGGTCGACCTCGGCTGGGGAATCTCGCCGTCGTTGATCGACCTCGCCCCCTCGGTCATGCGGTGGTACTACGACCACGCATCAGCGGGCGCCCATCGCGACCGCTTCGTCGCGGGCCCGTCGGGTGGGGGATACCTGTACCCGAGCATGTATCCGCGCGCGGAGCTGGACCTGCACACGGCCCGGCTGGCGACCTCCATGCGGCGTGCGGACCTCCACGTCGCGCAGATCATCGACTTCGACTCCTTTTCCGACACCGCCCTGTGGTCGGCCTATCTGCAGCGGGACCAGATCGACGGGCTGATCTACCTCGAGTACTCCCGCTACGACTCGCACAAGGGTGCGGTGGTCTGGGCCCATGACAAGCCGGTGATCTCGGCGCGCACGATGCTCTGGGACGGCTTGGACGGCGCGGACGAGGCGAGCGTCACCGCCGAGCTCAACGCCGCCGAACGCGATCCGTCGAGTACCGCCGGCTACTCGGTCGTCATGTGGCATGCCTGGAGCAAGACCGTGGACAGCGTGAAGACAGTCGTGGACAACCTTGCTCCACACGTCAAGGTCGTACCACCCGACACCCTGGTCAAGATGGTCGCCGCTCACGCCAGCCGGTAGAGCCGGAGTCGGGGAAGCATTACCCCCGCGGCAACGCGGACGAGGATCGCCTTCCCGCGCCCGCGCAGGACCCACTCTCGAACCGCCCGTCCTGGTGTCCTGAGCCGGACACCGCACCTCCTTGCGGGGGTCGTACTGAATATAGGATCGTGGATCGACGATCGAGGATTGCTCATCGCGATGCTGGATCCAAGAGATGGTGAGGCGCGGGATGAGAGCACGTGAACGTGTCTCGGCGAGTAGCCGGAACGAACGCGTCTCGCTTCCGCGGAGACAGAACCTCGCCGACAACGTCTATGAGGCGCTCAAAGAGCTGATCATGGATGGAATCTTTCCGCAGGGCTCTCGGGTCAACCTCGACAAGGCCGCGCGGCAACTACAGGTCTCGCAGTCACCACTGCGCGAGGCACTGGTCAGGCTGGAATCTGAAGGGCTGGTGATCAAGGAGCCGTTCCGGGGGTATTCGACGGCACCAGTGCTCAGCAAGAAAGAACTCGAAGACCTCTTCGAATTCAGGTTCGTCGTCGAACCGTGGGCAGCCGCCCAGGCCGCCGCCCACATCACCGACGAAGGCGCAGGCCTTCTGACGGCGGAGATGGCGACCTTCTCGGAGGCCCCGAGCGGCACCTCGTACCACGATTACCGCGGCATGGCTCTGCACGACGCCCGGCTCCACGACCTGGTCCAGAAGCTGGCTGGAAACTGGCACATGCGACGTGCATTCCAACGTACGCACTGCCATCTGCACATTCTGCGGCTCTATTACCAAGGGGGAATGGGGTCAGCAGCCCTGCGCGAACATGGCCTGATCGTCGACGCGATCGCGAGCGGCGACCGGGACGCGGCCGCTGCCGCGATGCGCGCGCACCTCGAAGCATCGAGAGACCGGCTGCTCCCCGTGTTTACCGGTGAACGACAGGTTGCGGAGGACGACTGAGATGCCGCCGCTTCCCGTCTGGCTTCCGTCGGTGAAGGCCAAGGGGTCGGTAGACCTCCGCGATCTCATCGGTGGAAGCAGAAGCTGACCCGACCCCACCCACACGCTTCTGGCACGAAGGAGTACAGGAATGGCGGCAGAGGATACGTACCAGCCGGCGAAGAGCGCACTATGGAACGGGATGTCTCGGCGGGCGTTCGTCACCCGCGCGATAGGCCTGGGCCTTTCGGCCGCCACGGCTGGTTCGGTGCTGGCGGCCTGCAGCGGTGGCGGGGGACCAGAGGACGGGGGCAACGACAACCCCTTGGTGCCCAAGGGCGGTCCGAAGACGACACCGAACCAGGACGTCATCTATCCCGACGGCTATGTCGGCCCGATCGCGTCGAAGAAGGCGGCAGTCGTCAAGGAGAAGGTCACGTTGAAGATCGTCGTGCCACAGAGCACGTCGGTCGGTGACTGGAAGAACAACGCCTTCAGCAAGTGGTACGAGGAGAAGACCGGCGTCCACGTCGAGTTCCAGGTGGTGGCTGGCGAGGCCGGCTCGCCGGACGCCTTGACGAAGGTCAACGCCATGATCGCGTCGGGCGATGTTCCCGACGCCTTCATGAACATCAACTTCACTCCGGCGCAGCAGCTGCTCTATGGCTCCCAAGGGCTGTTCATTCCCCTGAACCAGCTCATCGAGGACTACGGCGCCGAGATCCAGCGACTCTTCAAGGACTACCCGGACGTCAAGGACCTCATCACCGCCAACGACGGCAACATCTACACGATGCCGTACGTGAATGACTGTTTCCACTGCAACTGTGGTGGGCAGCGGATGTGGATCTACCAGCCGTGGTTGGACAAGCTGAACCTCGACCCGCCCGAGACGCTGGAGGACTTCGAAGCGGTCCTGAAGGCGTTCAAGAACGAGGATCCCAACGGCAACGGGAAAGCCGACGAGATTCCGTTGATGGGCTACACCGACGCGCCGTTCAGTAGCTTCTTCATGGGATCCTTCCTCTACAACTCCGGCTACGCAGCGGGCGGAGCTTCGTGGCTGTACCTCGACGACCGCAAGGTCGACATCGCCGTGAACAAGGACGGTTGGCGCGAAGGGCTCCGCTACCAGAACCGACTCTTCCAGCAGGGCCTCATGGCCAAGGAGAGCTTCACCCAGGACGGCGAGCAGTTCGCGCGGATCGGGGACAAGGCGGGCGATCCTGTGCTCGGTGTCGCGCGGGCGTTCTACTGGGGAAGCTTCATGACCATCGACGTCGAGGACCCCAAGTCCCGGTACAAGGACTACGTCGCCGTTCCGACACTCAAGGGACCGGACGGGACCGCGACGGCCCACTGGAACTACTACGGTGCGGCGGGGATCAACGGTGGCTTCGTCGTCACCAATGCCTGCAAGAACCCCGAGGTTGCGGTCAGTTGGGCCGACGGGCAGTACGAGCTCGAGGCGCTGCTGCAGGCGTACAACGGCGAGCAGGGCAAGGGCTGGCGTTGGGCCGAGGACGGGGAGATCGGGATCAACGGCAAGCAGGCTCTGTGGACCACGATCGGGACCTGGCCTCCCGACGACGGCCTGTGGTGGGGCCAGCTCGGTGTGAACTACCGGTCGAGCGACTTCCGGCTCGGCGAGGTTGTCGA
>NZ_JBEEAB010000027.1:0-79697 GCF_040120725.1 Actinopolymorpha sp. B9G3
ATCTACCCCACCACCCAGGCCCCACGCCTGCCAAAACCTCACGAACAGCCCCGCCGCAGGCACCGACACCAATAGCCGTTCGACCAGCAGGCCGATCACCGTTCCATCCCGGCCCGTTCCGCCCGGCCTTGGCCAACGAACCCCGGTGTCCGCAGACACCGCCCGGCACCGGGTTCATCCCGGTCGCGAGAAACTGAGCTCGAGCCGAGCGCATCCGTGCCCGGTGAGGAGCGTCCGGAGTGCGGCCGCACCGGCCCACCGGGTGGTGCGAAGCCTCAAGCCGTCCGCAGAGGGATCGGCTTGCGGACAGCACGAGATGCCGTCTTCGTACGTCCTCGCTCCGAGGGAGTCGATGCGTCGTCCCCTATGGGGGCACCACTGATCGCCGGGATGCGGTCGCGCGAAATCGGATGGCACTCCAGGGCGCGACAGGCTTATGCTGTCGGGCAGACGTAGACAGCTCCGGGAAGGTCGACTTCGACGCACCCGGAGCCAGGACGCTGAAATGTGTCCTGGCTCCGGGTGCGTTTTTGTTTCCCGGCGGAAGGAGTGATGAGCATGCTGAACGACCCGCGACCGAGTGTGGATCTCGAGCCTCGCAAGTACTCCGACCGGCTTGGCGTGATCGATGCAGACCAGTTCCAAGCAGTGGCCGACGAGTTCGGACTCGGCCGCGTCACCAATGCCGAACCGGCACCTGGGGGACTGTTCGGGCAGGTCGTGTTCCTCACGACGACCGACGGCCAGTACGCGATGCGGGGAAATCCGCATGGGTACGTTCAACTCACCAAGGAGCGGCGCGTCGCGCAGATCATCCGTGAGCGATCATCCCTGCCCGCGCCGTGGCCGTACCACGTCAGCGAGAAGACTGAGCTTTTCGGATGGACGTACGCGGTGATGCCGAGGCTGCCCGGTAGGAGCGGATCGGAGCTGTGGAACGCCGCCGACGATGAGCAACGCCTCGCCCTCGCGAGGGCGTTCGGCGAGGCACTCGGGCGGCTGCACGAAGCGAGGTCGCCGTTCTTTGGACCCTATGACGCCGACCTCGACGACTTCATCGCCATGGACAACTTCTCGGATTGGGCGCTGTACCGTCTCGACGTCACTCGCACCAAGTGTCGGCGCATCAATGCCCTGACCGTGGAGGCTGAACTGTTCATCGACAGCATGATCGATCAGTGCGCGGGCGCGTTTGCCGTGCCGTTCGAGCCTGTGCTCGTGCATCATGACTTCACCCTGGGCAACGTCAACCTCGCGGAATCTGGCCGTGGCTACGCTGCGACCGGTGTCTTCGACCTGTTCGAGTCGTACTTCGGTGACGGCGAGGAGGATCTCATCCGATTCCTCGGTCACGTCCAGACAGACGAGCAGCGTCGGGTGTTCGCCGATGCCTACAGCGCGCACCGCTCGCTGCGTCCGGGTGCGTCGGAGCGGCTCGCGTTGTACGCGCTCGCGGACTTCCTCGTCGCCTGGGAGTACGGCAAACGTAACCGCGTGTGGTTCGAGGATGTCGCGTTCCTGGACGCCGTTCGTCCGAACATCGCCAACGCGCGAGCCATCGGCTCGATCCACGGACGATGAGCTCACTGGCGGCGAATGGCGGCGGTGCTGTCATTACTCAAAGACACGTGGGGTGCCAGTGGCGCGCCCTGGCAATCACGACCAGCCCGGCGTTGCGGCGCACATGATGGCCGATGCCGTGCGGCCCGTCCACCACCTGTACGCCGCAATCTGAGACGATCGGCGGCATCGCGCCTGGTCAGGCCTGTCAGCGGCTGCTCTTGAAGCAGGGGGGCGCCGCCGCGTCGTTGCAATTGCCCAATGCGTCCGCGTGTGCCCGAGCCTGCAGGTGATCCAGCCTGACCCGTCCGGACCGGATCGTCAGGCGGTCACGTCCAGCTCGGCGACAATCTTGGTCGCGCGCAGTCGGACCACGAGCTCGCCGGGAACCGCGTTGCGCCTGCCGAACTCCTCGGCACGATCGGCACCCATGTAGCGACCCCCGACCGCGGTCGCCGTGCGCAGCAACTCGGCAGAGTCGTCGGAAACCGCTGCCACTCCTTGCACCTGCACGAACGCGTACGGCGGCTCCTCCAGATCGACACAGAGCACCAACCGGGGATCCCGGGCGATAGCGCGGCCCTTGCTCGTGTTCTGATTCGTGGTGAACACCAGCTCCGGTGCCTCGTCGGTGCCCTCGAGCACGAACCACACCGGCGCCACCAGCGGCCTCCCGTCGGCCGCAACGTAGCCGACCTTGCCGGTCCGGGTGTCCTCGGTGAGAAGGGCGCGAATCTCGGGACTGATGAAGGTGGTCATGCCATCGACCCTACGGCGCGTCGAGCCCGACAACCGGTCGCCTCAGGACGTGAAGCGCTCGCCGACGCGCTGCGGTGTATCACCTTCCATGCACCCGCCAGGAGCACCACCAGTTCTTGGTCGCTAGCCGAGGCCGCGCTGGTTCCCAGGTAGCGGCAACCAATCCGTGTCTCAGTGGAGGATTGGCTTACGAACAGGGTTCGCCCGCGGGCTGTCCGGGCGTTCACCAGCGCGTTCGACCGTGGCTTATGTCGGCGTCAGGCCGGGCGGCCAGATGACGATGGGCACCGAGGCTCAAGTTCCCGACGCGGACGCACCGTGAGCGAGGCGGACTGCGAGGAGTCGATGGTCAGTCGACGCTCGAGTCCGATCCTGTCGCGGCAACTTCTGTCTGAGCGTTGAAGACCAGTTCCCATAGATGCCCATCGGGATCGGCGAAGTACCCCATGTAGGACCCGTCGTACTCGCTGGCCGTGCCGGATACTGTTCCTCCCGACGCCCCAGCGCGCGCGAGGATGTCATCGAGCTCTCCCTTACTGCCGATCGCGCAGGAGATGATGCATCCACCCGGCGCGGGAACGCGATCCAACGCTACGCCGGCGCGACTCGCGTACGTCGCAAACTCGCTCTGCACGATCAGAAACAGCGACAGATTTGGCAACTCAAACAGGATCATTGTCTTGTCGATCTCTGACGGCGAGAGACCAAGCCCGTCACGGTAGAACCGCAGCGATCTATCCAGGTCCATCGCGGGCAACGAGACAATCACGGTCGCCGGTTTCATGCCGTCGACTCTATCGGCCCGCCAAAGCATCGCTCCAGGACACCGGCCAACCGCCTCAACGATCACGAGATCTGCTACCCGGCGTCGGTGGCCCGATGAGGAGAAACGTCGCGACCCGCGGATGGGCAGTGCACGAAAGGCGACCGAATCGTCCATGCCCTCTGTTGAGGATCGCCGACCGGGCATTCTGTTGGGGATCGCCGACCGGCACGCATAGACCAAGTCTGTCACGAGCGCCGACGGTTCCACGCGTCCAGACGTCCCTGCTGCGGTCGCCATACCGACGTCCAGTAGTCGAACGTCCCGAGCGTACGGATAGGGATCCCCGGGCGGACAAGCTGCTGAGATCGTTGGACGACCGGGTGCCGTTGCGCTGCCGGTGGTCCGGCCTCTTGACGGTGAGTTCTACGTTGGCATCCCCGCTTTCTCGCTAACCTGCTGGCGGACGTGAACCAGCTCGCCACCGAGGTTGGCAAGCACCTGGGCCCCGATGCATTCGCTCTCGCGGATCAGACCGAGCAGGATGTGCTCGGTGCCGACGTAGTTGACCCCATGCTGTGATGCCTCGAGCTGTGAGAGTTCGATTACCTGCTTGGCAGGTGCGGCGAACGGAAAGTACGCGCCGGTAGTCTTCGTGCGCTCGCCGACGATCGTCTTGACCTGCGTGCGTACCGCTTCGGTGGATATCCCGAGCTCCTGGAGGGTCTTGGCGGCGATACCTTCGCCCTCTTGGATCAGACCTATCAGGATGTGCTCGGTGTCGATGTACCTGTGACTAAACGTCTTCGCCTCATCGTGGGCGAGCACGGTCGCTCGCCTTGCGCGGTCGGTGAACCTTTCGAACATGGTCTGCTCCCTCTATCTGGTGGAAGGCAATCGGTGTCACGGCAAGCGTTTAAAGGTGGTGGACGCCGGTGCAGGTTCCTTGCCTCGCTGGCGCAACCGCAGACGTAGGTCGACGGCCGTCTGCGACAGTGGCGCGCCGGCCGCGACGCGAGCGAGCAGCTGGTCAATCTCAGTGACGGGCTCGAGGTTGAGGTCCCGGTTGTTCAGTGCGAACAGGTGCAGGGTCACCGCAACCGCAACTCGGCGGTTCGGCCCCTGGAACGGGCGGCGGCAGACGAGTCCGGTGAGCAAGGCAGCGGCCACATCGGCCTGGTCACCGCTGGCCGAGGCGGCCTTCGCCTCGACGAGTGTCACCTCTACTGCGCCGAGATCGGTCCGGTCGACGATCGTCTCGGAGTCACAGCCGACGACACAGCCAGCGACGGCAAGCACGTCCGGGAGCGTGAGGAGCATCACTGGTCGTCGTCCTCCCGAAGGAGGTCGAGGGTTCGCTCATGCCGGGCGAGACTCTCCTCGAGCATGCGGACGAACCGCTTGTCTGTTCTGCGGCTCTGGACCAGCTCTGTAATCGCCTCACGCGCGACATCGGACACCGATCGGCCCTCGACCTCGGCCACCGCCTGCAGCCGCTCGGCCAGCTCGGGATCTAGGCGCAACAAGATATTCTTCGTTCCCTGTGGCATGGATAGCATGATATCACGCTATCGTGGGGCCAGATCCGACGTGCAACAGTCCCGGAGGGCTGACGATGGCTGGTAACCCCCGCACCGGCCACTGCACTGATCGACACAAAGGTCAACGGAGGGTGGCGAATGACCGGGCCAGAGCTGATCGAGTCGACTGGTGATCGACTGTGCGACAGGATCGCTCAGGGTGTCATCGGGATCTTTGAGAATGCGTTTCCCGACAGGGTGCGCGGCTTCTACCTCCGTGGCAGTCACGCCAGTGGCACCAGCATCAACGGCAGCGATCTCGACCTGTTCATCGTCTTCAAGGACCGCTTCGCCGACGTAGCAGAGTACGAGCGTGCCCAAGCTCTGTGTCGTCATTGCGCTCGGCTGACGCCGATGCTGCTGGAGATCCTTCTATCCGGTGAACGCGGTCTTCGCCGACCGGACGCCCTCGGTGCAGTGCTGGGCCTCAAGCTCGCCACGCGCCTGCTGCACGGCGAGGACATCCGTCCGGAGCTGCCACTGTTCGACGCCGACACCTACGTGCGCTCGGTCGTCCACACGCCCTACTTCAGCTACACCTACCCGGTCCAGCGCCGGAACGCCGGCCATCTGGTCTACCCGCTGCAGCACTTCGACCCGGACGGCCCGTTCCTCGGCTACGACCAGTGGACGATTCCCGGCCCGGACGGCACCGACCAGCCCAGCACCAAGCTGCTCATCGCCACAGTCGGCTGGACCGCGAGCGCGATCATCGCGCTGCGCAGCGGCCAGTACGTCCGGGACAAGGCATCATGTGTCGAGCTCTACCAGAAACACGTCGCCGACGAGTGGTCTGACGTCGTTACCCAGGTGCACGACTTGTGCCGCAACCGCTGGCACTACCAACTTCCGTCCAGCAACGACGATCGGCAGACACTCCGCGCGCTGTGCGACCGGGCGCTGGGCTTCCAAAACCACTTTCTCATCCTGTACCGGCAGTACCAGCTCGCCGAGCTGGCATCCGGCGACCCGGATCGGCAGCAGCTCGCTGCCCAGCGGTTGAGCCACATCGTCTTCCCCGACCAGGAAGTAGCCGCCGCCCTGAACAACGCAGGCCACCCGAGAACTGGTTAGACGTGATGCCTGTGAAAGGCCCACACCTGCCCGGCCGAGCAAGACCTTCGAATCGCCACGGACACTCTGCGATCCTCGACAACCGACCCTGTGGAAGCGAGCGCAGTTGACCATTGACTCGTCGGTGAGGATTACGCCATGACCCGGCTGCAGGGTGAGCGAGTCGTCATACGTCCGCTGCTGCTGGATGATCTTGATCGTCTGTTCGAGGGTCGGCTGGGACTTGCTGAGCAGGGCGTTCTCGCGGCGCGCCCCAACCGTGAACAGCTGCGTTCCGATCTGGCTCAGTGGGGCAAGCTACGCGACGGCCGGATCAACCTCGGCATCGAGCTGGATGGCTGCCTCGTCGGCGAGATCCAGACCTTCCAACCCAGCGGCAGTCCACCGTGCCAGGCACGCGGCAGCCCCGAGCTCGGCATTTCGATCTATGACGTCGCCGACCGCGGCCGGGGCGTGGGAACCGACGCTGTACGGCTCTTCCTGGATTGGCTCTTCCAACAAGGCGTCGGGCAGATCCAGGCGAGCACAGCGCCGACCAACCAAGCGATGCGGAAGGTTCTCGAACGGGTCGGGTTCGCCCACGCAGACCATGGCGAACGGCCGAGGTCGGAGTACGTCCTCTACCGGCTCACGCGCGCCACGTGGAGGGCCGCGTCCGATGCGTAGAGCTGGAGATGTCGCAGCCATCGTCGCCTTCCTCTTCTCCGACGACGCCGCCTCGATCACCACCGGTGCCGTCCTACCTGTCGACGGAGGCATCCTCTCGAGTCGCCCGCCGGCCGAGCCCCGAGCTGACGCGCGCCGGCATCCGAGTTGATGCCGCTACCCACGGTTCGTGTGGGGAACCTCCCGCGTACGGATAGGGATCCCTTGCGGACACCCGCATGGTCGCCGTCGTTCTTATGTCTGGTTCCAACGCTCCGACACCACACATGCGCAGGGGGCCTGGCATCCCCACCTCTGGGTTGACCCGGCCCATGTACGGCCGGCACCGCTTCGACGCGGCCATGGCGGCCAGCGGAACGCAGATCAGCGACGAAGGAGCCCTCTCGGCCTGGTTGTTGTCCGATCCGGACGGCAACCTGGTCTACCTGTGCACATGGCAACCGGGGAGATACCGTCCTGTGCGACTCGCACTACCGACCGGGCGGAGCCAGCTGGGTGAGCGGAACCTGACCGCCTCGGGCTCGAAGGTCCGCCGCAGAATCCGCACAATACGCAGAATTGGCGGTTCGGGCGCGTCCCCGCAGGTCAGACAGGGTGCGGCCGTCGGTCCGCTCCGCGCCGCAGAATGCCACACAATTGCCGCAGAATTGCGGTGCTGTCGCCGGGCTCCTCGTGAGGGCGCCACGGATCGCGGTGGCGGAGATGGCCAGCAGGGTTTCTGCGGCAATTCTGCTGGATTCTGCGGAACCGGCTCCTCGACCTGGGACACCGCCGCTGGCCAGGGCAAACACCGCTAAGGCAGGCGTTCTGCGTATTGTGCGGATTCTGCGGCGGGACTCCAGCGCGGGTACGGAGTGACTGCCGGAGGTCCATCTGCATGGCTGCACTCCGAGATTCGGGATGCGATATCCGATCGGGCGGCACTGCCGAATCGGGCAGGAAGGGGGTGGGCCGAGGGATGCCGGACGTCGTCCTGCCACCCTCCCTAGCGACACACAGTTCCGTGCACATCGATCTTGATAGGCCGTCATCGCGGCGCCCACCAAGACTTTAGAGACGCGGTCCTCAGGAGGAACGAAGGCCCGCGACGGTACCCCCTACGCTCTGGACCGTTGCTGGGTCGAACTGAGGGTCCGTCTGGCCGCGCACTGCCTCAACAGCGGCGTCCACGGCGTGTCCCACCAGGGTAGGTACGTCGGTATGGACGTAGTGCCCACCCTTCCGGGCGATGAGCAGTGGTGCTCCCAAGTCGCCCGCGAGCCGACGCTGCCAGCCCTGCCAACGTTCGTCGACGTCGGCCATGCTGTACGGCGCGTACTTCTCCGGGGACTTCGCCGTCGACCACCGCCCGACTGGGCTGGCCACGACGACTGCTGGCACGTGCGGAACGCCGACCTGTGTGAATTCCTCCAGCCCGGCACGCCAGTCGAACACCATTCCGTGGTCGTTGTCGGCGACGGTGGGACCGAAGCCGGTGACATCGATGTAGAGCTCGGGGTCCGTGGCGTCGACGTACACGAGGCCAGCCACCTGGTCGGGCCAACGGGAGGCAAAGACGTGGATGATGAGCCCGCCAATCGAGTGCCCGACCAGCACCCGAGGAGCCGGAACGTCTGCGGCATCGAGGAGGCTGCGTAGCTGCTCGGCTGCCGCGCCGTACGACTGCGCCACACCGGCCGAAGCGTGCGGGAGGGGATCACTCTCCCCCAGGTCCGGGCGTTCGTACGTCACTGTCATGGTGCGCGCCTTGAGCGACGAGCGCACAGCGTCCCAAACGTGCCGGTCGTCGTTCAGGCCGGTCACGAACACGACAGGCGGAGTGCCGTCGCCGACGATCTCGGCTGCCAGCTTCAGGCCACCAACGTCCACACGGCGCGACAACGGCGTACCTCCTCGTGCCTTGCTCTCGTGGATACCTATGGATAACCTTCCAGAACTGTTGACCGCCTGTCCAGAGGTAAGGATTCCGTTCCGTGGCCAAGGCCCCACTCGACTCGCGGCGCCGGCTCGGCGGTGAACTCCGCCGCCTCCGACTCGCGGCGAAGCTGAGCGGCCCCGAGCTTGCCAGGCGGTTGGAGATCGGCCAGGCCACGGTCTCACGGATGGAGACGGGCCAGGTCAGACCAAGTGTGGACACGGTACGCGGCTGGCTGGAGGTAACGAAGGCACCGGCCAAGGTACGCCGAAGTGTCGTCGCACTCGCCGAGGATGCGCAGGTGGACGTCACCGGCTGGCGGAGCGTCTTCCGCGGAGGCATGGCGCCCCAGCAGCGGCAGCTCCACCAGTTCCATACTGCCGCGACCGCGATCAGGCACTTCCAGCCGTTCATGGTGCCCGGGTACTTCCAGGCGGCCGGGTACGCCCGGGGAACACTCCTCGGCTTCCGGCTCACCAAGGAGGTACCCGACATCGAGCAGACCGTCGAGGCCCGGCTCGAGCGCAGAAGGATTCTGGTCGAGCGAACCGACATCGCGTACCACCTGGTCGTCACGGAGCTCGGCCTGCGCACGCTCCCGGTCGGCGCGACGACCGATGACCGAGCCGAGTCGTGGTCAACGATGCTGGACACGGCGAAGCTTCCTCACATCACGATCCAGATCGTGCCCGCGGATGCGCAGATGGAGCAGATGCCGATCTGCGGCTGGACGACGTATGACTTCGCGGAAGGTTCGATCGACCCGACAATCGTCCAGGTCGAGACGCCTGCCGCGATGCTCACCTTCGCCGGACCAGACGTCCGGCCGTTCGAAATCGGCTGGGAGCGCATGCTCGCATCCGCCCTGAGTCCCGGGCAGTCGACGAAGCTCCTGCGTCGGATGCTCGGCAGCAAGTGAGGTTCCGATCCCGACAAGAGGAGAACCACCATGTCCAACGCACACACTCCACCGGCACTGGACGAGTTCGGAGCATGGAACACCCCCTCCGGCCCGTGGCGGGGCGGCGCTTGCACGGATGGGCCGTGTGTGGCGGTGGCGTACGGTCCAGATGGTTGGGTCGCGGTCACCGACACGAAGAACCCAGATGGCGCGGTCCTGACGTTCACCGCGGACGAGTGGAGCGACTTCCGCAAGGCAATCGTCGGCAACACCATCTGAAGAGGTTGAACACCATGTCTGGGGAGGACACGTGACGGCCGTCGGGCCGGTGCACGGATCGTCAGAGGTTGCATCTCGACCACGCGGTCTGCGGGCCCTCGTCACGGCGACGTACGTGTCCTCCCTGGGCGACGGCGCTTTCGCGGCAGCAGCTCCGCTGGCAGCGGCGGCCATCACCCGGGATCCGACCGCGGTTGCCGTCGTCGCTGCGGCGGAGTACCTCCCGTGGCTTCTGATGACGCCGTTCGCCGGAGCTCTGGTCGACCGCTGGCGGCTCCGGACGGTGTTGGTGGTTGCGGACCTGCTCCGCGCCGGCGGTCTTGCCTTGCTTGCGGTGCTTGTCGCCATTGGAGAGGCATCCATCCCGGTTCTGGCGGGACTTGCGTGCGCGATCGTGGTCGGCCAGATCTTCGGCGACACGGCAGCGCAGACCATCGTGGTGGACCTCGCCGGCCGAGACAGTGCTGCCCTCAACAAGGCCAACGGGCATATCTCATCGGCGACGACCGCTGGCAAGTCTCTCGCAGGACCGCCGCTGGGCAGCAGCCTTTTCGCGGTGGTGCCGTGGCTGCCGTTCCTCCTCGACGCAGTGTCCTTCGTCGCGAGTGCCGGCCTCGTTGCCACCCTGCCGAAGGGGCGGCCTGCGCCGCCTCGGCAAGCGCGCCCGCGGCTGCTTTCCTCGGTCGCCGAGGGTGCGCGGTTCCTGGTGCGAAATCCACAACTCCGTGCCCTGTGCCTGCTTGTGGCGAGTGCCAACCTGGCGAGCTTCATGTCGATGTCGACCTTCGTGTTGTACGCAACCGGTCGGCTAGGAGTGTCCACAGCCGGCTACGGCCTCCTTCTCGCGGCGACAGCCGTTGGCGGTGTGGCGGGCGGGTTCCTCGCCGGTCCGATCGCGAATGCCCTTGGCGCACGCACGGCGGTCGTCGTTGGGCTCGTTCTTCAAGTGGTTGCCTGGCCCGCGATCGGATGGACGAAGTCGCCGTACGTCGCTGGTTCCGTCCTCGCAGTGGTCGGACTGTGCGCGGCCGTGACGACAGTCGTCTGCATCACGTCACGACAGCAGCTCACCCCTCCGGACATGCTGGGCCGGGTGATCTCGGCGTTCCGGACGGTTGGCGCGGGCGCGGCACCCTTGGGTGCAATGCTGGGCGGCGTCCTCGCGGCGACGTTCGACCTGGTGACACCGTTCTACTGCGCTGGTGCCGTCCTCCTGGTCGCCGTGCTTCTCGCCCTACCTGGGCTCCGCCCTGTCGGTGCGGAATCCCGACCTACCGTCTGAGAGCCGCCGGCCTGGTCGCGTACTTGAGTTGACGCGGATCTGGATCTCGACCGAATGGCCTACCGACGCATCCTCGACGACATGAAGCCCCAGTTCGACGATCCTGCCATCGCGCGGATGCCAGTCCCTGTCTTCGTGTGTACGCCCAAGGAGTGGGTCGAGCGCGTCCAGAGTTGGCTTCCAGAGGTTGAGCCAGTTTCGTCGGCTGACGACAAACGCCAGCTCGAGCATGACCGGCCCATCTGGAAGCGGGGCCTGGCTGCGGATCTGCTCGCGGATCTGCTCCTTGTACGCGACCGTGCCAGCGGACTCGGTGGTTCGGACCTGAAGCCGCGCGCTGTCGGCGCGCTCGGCGGGTTCGGCGGGCTCGACGCGAACGCTGGACTCGGACCCATGCTGCTTGGTGCACCACGCGGACACCAGGCTCTCGCTGGTCTTGCTGGAGAGGTGTCGGGCTAGGGGGTAGAGGTAGTTGTCCAGATCGTGTTGATCGAGGAGTGGCACAGGCTCGGGTAGTCCGACATCGAGACGGAGTGCCCACGGAGCGCGCAACGTCTGCAGCTGCGGCGAAAGGGCGGCGCTCGCATACTCCAGGTAGTGCCGCAGCTCGACCTGGGCCGGATGCCCTGAGGCATCCCAGCTGGCCAATCTGGGGCGCAACCCCAGTCCGACAGGCTGCGCGTCCGGACGCTTGTAGGTGACGAACGGTCTGCGCACCGCTGAGTCGTCAGTTGCCACAAAGTCGCTCCCGCCAGAGACCTTCGTGCGCGTACCGAAACCGTATCTGCGCGGCTGGCTTTTGGCGCCGCTTCGGCCATGTTTGCGATAGCGGATATTCGCGGATAGCCTCCAGGCATCATGATCTATCCGCAATTATCCACGGAGGTTCCCCATGCATCTGAGGACCGCCGCGTCGCGCACTGGCCGACGCAGGGTGCGGATCTCCCGTGGAGGCTTCAGCGTCGCGGAGGTGGCCGAGATGTTCGGAGCCTCGGAGATCACGGTGCGTCGAGCCATCAAGGCTGGCGAGCTGAGGGCCTTCCGGCTTCGCGGTCGGGTCGTCGTCCCGGTCGAGGCAGTCGAGGCGCTGAAGAACGCTCACACCACCGGCAGCCGCGGACCCGAGGGCGGCGCGGCGTGAGGGCGGTGCACGAGTCGGTGGAGTCGACCTGCGATTGGAGAGTGCACTGATGGAGTACATCGATGAAGGTCGGCTTGCCGAAGCGAGTCGCCTCACCGAGTCCGTTCTTCGTGAGCGCACCCAGCGGAATGCCGACTGCTCCCGGGATCCGAAGCGCGCGGATGACTGGTTCCTCCCCGAGCCTCCGGCCACCTCGCCCCGGGCGCGTGCGAGTTACGAACGGACCGCCGAGAGGCTCTGCGCAGCGTGCCCGGTCCGGCCCGAATGCCTGGAGTTCGCACTTCGTAGGGAGTCCGGTCAACGCGCCTGGGGAATTTGGGGCGGTCTCGCTCCGTGGCAGCGGGAGCCGTTGGTTCGTGCTCGCCGCAGTGCCGCACCAGAGGAACTGGCTGCCGCGACCATTCGAGCTCTGTCGGAGGCGGCGTGACCTCCAACCACCAGCCCAGGACGGCCGCTGCCGACGCAGCGGCCGGGAACGGGCTGCCCTCGAACCGGCATCCGGGTGGCGTGTTGGCGGCCCGCCACCCGGATGCCACCCAAGCCGTCGCCCGCGGTGATGTTGCCCCCGCATCCCCCGTCACCGCGGGCGGCGCTCCACAGTGCGCAGACCAGGCTGTCGACCTCAGGCCGGCTTGGTTCCGACCGCCTGAGAGTCCGCCCGGGCGTTGCGCAAGTACGACCGCCGCCTACAACGGCACACCCGGGGCCAGCGCCGACCATGCCCGTGAGCACGACCGGTCGGACGCCGACATTGCAGCCGGGCGGGCGGCGGCGGAGTTGAAGGACTGGCTGTCCGACGCCGGGACGTTCGTGGTCGCGGGGACCGCCGGGTTCTCCTCGTGGGCTGGTTGGGTGAGCCTCGGCCGGTCGGTCGGCTGGGGGAGTGTAGGCGTGGTCGAGCTCGCTTGGCTGCTGCCGGTATCCGTGGACGTCTACGCCTTCGTGGCGCTGCGTACGTGGAACAACGCCCGGCTTCCGGAGGCGACCCGCACTGTCGGGAAGGTCTCGGCCATCGGTGCCCTGGCGCTCAGCATCGCCGGCAATGCAGCGGGGCACGCGGTGGAGGCGGGCACGTTCGCGCCGAACTGGATCGTCGTCGTGCTGGTCGCCTCGCTCGCTCCGATCCTGCTGTTCCTCACGCTCCACCTGCGGGTGCTCCGGACTCGCGACCAGGCGGCCGCCGCCCGGGCGGCACGCGAACGGGCCGAACGCAAGGCCGCCCGAACGAGCTCACAGTCCGACCGGCAACCGACGGCTGCCCAGTCGAGTCCCGACCGGCCGACCGGTCGCGACCGACGCCCGACTATCGACCGGTCGACCGCCGACCGGTCGATGGACACGGCCAGTGCGACGGAACGGTCCGAGGGTCGGAACCGCACCCGACCGGTCGACCGGACCGCCCGAGGCGACCGGCCGGTCGCCAGGAGTGCCGACCGCGAACTGGCCGAGCAGGTGCTCCGCCTGGACGAGGAACACGGTCGGCCCGTCGGGCGGGACCTGATTGCGAGTCGGCTGCGTGTGGGCTCCGGGCGCGCGACCCGGCTGCGGCAGCTGGCGGACGCCCGGGCGACGACCACGACCGCTACGGCCGACCTGAAGGCGACCGACCGATGACGACAACAAGCGCCGGGAGCGCGGAAAGTCCCTGGCAGGCCCGCGCTCCCGGCGTACCAGCCAACGACCCCAACAGCCAGCAGGCGGAAGGAGGTGGCGGTGCCCATGAGTAGACCAGACGGACGCGTGGTCGCCAAGCGACCGGTCGTGCGTCCGCTCACGACTGGAGTGGTCCCCATGCACATGCAGCTTCTCGACCTGACCCTGCTCCGCGCCGACGGCCACCGCTTCCCGACCGTCCGGGTGTTCACCGACCCGAAGAGCGGCCCGCTGCTGCGCGCCTACCTCGAGGTTCTCGCCCGGTCGCAGGACGCGAAGAAGGGCCGGAACGACTGGCTGGGCGAGTACCGCCTCGAGGTCGCCCGACCGGACCATCCCGACCCCGAGTTCACCTTCGCCGCTCTCGGCGACGAGCAGGAAAGGAGCCGATGAGAGGTGGCTGGCTACCGGAACCGGAAGGACCGCAAGACCACAGCCGAGCAGCGCTATCGGCGGCACGCCGCGCAGCTGAAGAGCAGGTTGGCGCTCGCGGCAACCGTCCGGGACCGGCTCTACATCGCCTACAGCCACTTCCTGTTCGCCTACAAGCACAGCCACAACCGACCGGCGACCCGCTCGATGGCCGAGAAGCTCGCCGCCGAGTACGCCCACGGCCTGCACCGCGCCGGCGACCAACTCATCGAGGAGCAGATCCGGAGCAGCCATGACCACGCGTGAGACGGCAACAGAGTGTGAAACTCCAACCTCCACTGGAGAGTCGGCCGCTACGTCGCCGACGGACCCCAAGGCGTCTCTGCACGCCCGTGCGCGCGAGGGTAACGCCGACTCTGCAGTCACCGACGGTGAGACACGCCGGGGGTGGGGCGATCTGGTCCGCCGCTTCGTGGCCTACTTCGACCCGCCGGAGATCGTGTCGGAGCGCAGGCCTTCGCTCGCCGAGGTGGTGCGGTACGCCCGCGAGGCGCCGTACGCACCGACGGAGGGTGCACTGCGTACGGCGGGGACCGGCTACGCGTTCACGGTGGCGGTCCCGGTATACGCGGTCACCTACATGCTCGCCTGGATCTGCGAGCGGCCCGCACGTCTCGCTTCGGCCGCCGCTCTCGTGGCCGCGTTCAGCTTCACGCCGGCCGGCGCATGGTGCCGGTCCGTGTTGGCGGTCGTACTTCGCTGGCTGGCGGGCCTACTCACCTGACGTCGGATTGCTACGTACGCAAGGAAAGGGAGGTAGTTCTGATGGGCTCGTGGTCCGCGGCGGCACTGGGCGCGATCCTGTTCGGGATCGGCTGTGTCTGCCTGAAGAAGCACAAACTGCTGCAGGGTACGCCGTGGCTGATGTTGTTCGCCGGCGCCTGCCTGGCAGGGATGCTCGGCGGCGTCATCGGCTGGGTGACCAGCACGATCGGGATGGTCGGCGGCACCGTCACCGGAATCGTCTTCGGTGTCGCGGTGCCCGCACTCGTGTTCGCCATCATCGCCACGATCCTCGTGATCGACATGCACCCGAAGCGCGGCCGTTCGACGAAGGTGACGCCGTGGCTCGCGCTGCTTGCCGTGCCGCTGGCGGTGGCGACGTTCGGTGGGGTGATGGCCGCCCTGCCCGACCGGATCAACGCGCTGGTCGCCACCGCGGGCAATGCGATCGCGCAGGCGCTCGGCGACGTCGTCGGAAAGCTGTAGGTGACCGCCGATGGAGATCTTGGTCTTGTGCTTCGTGGTCGCGGCGATGGTGCAGCACGCCGCCAAGGACGCCTTCGCGGGCGTCACGGGCAGGACGTTCCCGTCCCAGGCGTACCGGATGAAGCGCCTGGAACTCCGTGCCACCCGGGCGGGGGGCTCCGGTCAGACGCCGGCTCGGCGTTCGCCGGCCCGTGAGTACTTCGCCGGGTTGTGGGCGCTCGCGTGGGACACCCAGTCCCGCCGGCTCGACCAATGGAGTCAGGAACGCCAGGAGCGGTGGGAACGCAAACGAGCTGGCGAAGTCGTCGAGGCCGGCAAGCCTCGTCCGGCAAGGGAGTTCGCCCGGGTGTGGTGGCACACCGGGCCATCGCAGCAGTGGGCGAACGCCTGGCAGAGGGCGGCCGACAGGCGGCGCCGGAAGCTCGACGCCGCGGACGAACCCGCCGACCGTCAACCCGTCGACGAGCCACCCGCTCTGCCGGAAGGCGCTTCGGATCCCAAACCCGCCAAGCCCGTTGGGCAGGCGACGTCGAGCGAGAAGGAGGCACCCAAGACGGAGGAGGAGCCGGAACCACCTTCGGAGCCCGAGAAGGAACCGGCGGACGACGACCGCACTCGTGGCGGCGTCAATGACACCGACGCCACCACCGATGGAACGAACGAAGGGATCGATGAAATGACCACGACCACGATGGGCGGGCCGAGCCTGGCGACGGGCGAGGCGCCGGGTCTGGATGCCAAGCAGGCGTTCGTCCAGTCCTACGCCACGGTGTTCCCGGCGATCAAGCTCGCGTTCCTGAATTACGCGACGACCCTGGCGGCTGATGAGTACGGTCCTGCCACCCAGGCCGCGGCTGTGCAGGCGGCGGAAGCCGTGGAAGCGGCGGAGCTGGCAGTGGCGCGGCTCGCCGAGGTCGTATGCGGTGCCGCGGCCGATATCCGGGACAGGGCGGCTGCCTCCGGCTTCGAGGTCGGCCGCGACGCCCTCAAGCAGTAGCCCCTCCGACGGGTGCCCCCGGCCTTCCCCACCGGGGGCACGCCACCCGACTCCCTTGATGTCCGTACGCGCGAAGGAAAGGACCCGCCCAAATGCCCGCCGTTCACGGCTCGCCACGCCGGCTCCGGCACGGTCCGGCCGGTGCCCGCGATCTCGACGACCTGCTCGCCGGCCGTGCTGAGACGGCGCCGCCTGGAGCTGCGGACGGTACGGCCGACCGGGGACGTGACTGGTGGCGCGAGGCGAAGGCTTTCCTCTGGCGGCTTCGTCGTTCTGCCCTCCCGCATCTGGTTACCGCGTGTCTGCTCGCGGTCGCCGGCTTCCTCTGGGCCGTCAACCTTCGTACGGGTGGGACGTACGTCGCCGGCATCGCGCTCGGTGTCGCGACCGCTGCCGTTGCTGTTCTGGGCATCGCGTGGTGGTTGTGGCGTCGGCAGCTCTCATCCCGGTGGCGCCGTGACATCTACGCGGCCGCGGTGTTCGGCGCCGGCTGGCTGGTCGTCGCGTCCGTATGGCTGAACGCGACGACGGTCAGCGTCCTGCTTGCTGCCGAGTACGTGCTGGCTGCTCGGTGGTGGCGCACGACCCGGATCACCGCCGGCAGCCGCGACGACGCCGACGCCGACGGCGGATCAGTCCCGGAGCCGGTCGAGGACACGATCGAGGACTGGGACGGCTACATTGCCGGACCTCGTGGCGCGTTGCCGTCGGCGAGGCTCACCGAGCGACAGGTGATCGAGCAGGGTGTGCAGTACACGATCGAGTTCGTCCGCGGGCAGCAGTCGATCGGCGACGCGATCAACGCGATGGTCCGGATCGCCGGCGGGCTCGGCGTCAAGACCAGCCGCCTGGTGCTGGAGGACCACCCGTCGGACTTGCCCAACCTCGGCCTGCTCAAGCTCATGGACCGGACTCCGGTCGAGGACAACCCGCCGTACCTAGGTCCAGTCTGGACCGACGGCGCTGTCTCGATCGGCCCGTACGCGGACTGGATGGGCGAGGCCGGCTGGCGGCTGTGGACGCCGGGGGAGTCCGGCGACAACGACGGCTCTGCGTGGTCGGGTGCGCTGATCGGAGCACCGGGCTCGGGGAAGTCCCGCACGCTGGAATCGATCGCGATCGGCGCGATCTCCTCCGGCCTCGCGGTGTGCTGGTTCATCGACCCGCAGGGCGGCGCGTCGAGCCCGGCGTTGAAGGCGTACGCCGACTGGTACGTCGACCTGTCCGGTGCCGACGACATGCTGTGCGCGATCGAGCGGGTCGCTGCGTGGCGGGAGTTCGAGAACGCGACCGAGGGCTGGATCGGATTCACCCCGCGCCCGGACCGGCCGCTGCTCGTGGTCTTCATCGACGAGGCGCACGAGGTCCTCAAGGGGACGTGGGGGAAGCGGCTGTCGTCGCTGGCGCGGAAGATCCGCAAGCTCGGCATCTGCCTGATCATCGTGTCGCAGTACCCGGGCATCGAGACGTTCGGCGGGGACGAGGCGCTCCGGCTGTCGATCATGGCCGGGAACGGGATCTGCTTCCGTACCGCGTCCAACTACGCCGGCTCGCTGATGGCCGGGCTGGAGATGGACCCGAAGCGGCTGCCGGACGTGAAGGGCTACGGGTTCACCATCCGGGTCGAGGGATTCGCCCGGCTCGCACCGTTCCGGAACCGGCTCTGCAAGGAGCCGACGGAGTGGATGGAACGCTTCGCCAGCGCCTCCGCTGCTCTGGACCCCGGCTCGGCGAACGCGGCCGGCGAGGCGTACGGCGAGCGGGCGGTCAAGGCGGAGGAGTTCGCGAAGGCCTCCCGGGAGAAGCTCGAAGCCGTCCGCGCCGGGGAGCTGAGTGCGGCCGAGGTGATCGGGCACCACACCTCGCGAACGTCGGCTGGTTCGGCTGCGGACGCGACCACGGCTGCGCAGCTGCTCGAGGTGATGGGCCTGCCGGTCATGCCAGCGCCAGCGGGCGCGGCGGTCCCGGACGGCGGTGGCTCGGATGCTGGCTCCGGCCATGCAGCTGTGGTGCAGGCGCTCGGCGCCGGTGCGTCACGGCCGGGCGACATCGCCGGGGTGACCGGCTACTCGGCGTCCCGCGTCCACCAGCTCCTGGCCGACCTCACCGCGACCGGCCAGGTCGAACGGGTCGGTCACGGCCGCTACAGGCTGCCCACCACAGATTTCGACGCCGGCATCGACACAGGTCCCGACGTCGACGCGGACGGAGCCGCCGCATGAGACGCCGTGCTGCTGGAGCGGTGTCGCCGACCGGTGGCAGCCGAGTCGCCAGCAAGAGAACGGCTGAGGCGTACGTACCTTCCCTGCCCAGGTTCGTTGCGTACGCCTCAGCCACCCCACCAATGGAGGTAACGCAAGTGTCCATCACCACACCGACACCGGCCCGTGGCTGGTACAGCTACCGCTCTCGCAAGGTCCGTGGCGCGCTCGTCGGCAGCGGCCTGTTGGCTGGGCTGGTTCTGGTGGCCTGGTCGCCGATGCTGGTGGGCGGGCTGCTGTTCGGCTGGCTCGCCGCAGACGTACGCCGTCATCTCGTACGGGTGGCCGCATGAGGGCCAAGGAGTTCCTCGCCAGGGCGGTCGAGTGGACCCGGCCACGAGTCGGCGAGCTGATCGCCGCCGCCCTGATGGTCGGCGTCGCCGTCATCTGCCACCACGTCGCCGGCACGACCGGGCTGCGGATTGCCGCCGGGATCCTGCTGCTGGTCGGCGGGGTCGGTGGCGTGGTCTTCTCACTGCTGGGCACGAGAGACGACGCCGACGTGCCGCAGATGCTGCTCACCTCACACGTCGTCGACGTACTCGCCGACGAGCTGGGGAAGCTGGTCGAGGTCGCCGACCAGTGGCGCGCGACCTGCGAGCGTGCCGGCATCACACCGGTCCCGTCGATCGAGGTGCAGCCTGGCCACGGTCCGGCGATCCGGGTGGTCGGCGGCGAGCCGCGGCTGGTCATCGGCCCTGAGCTGGCCGACGAGCCGATGGCCGTTCGTGCGCAGCACCTCGCGCACGAGGCAGGCCACCTGGTGGCTGGCCATCATGTCCGCGCGTACGACGTGACCACCTGTCTGCGGGTCGTCCCGAGCATCGGGAAGTTCGCCAGCCTGGTCGCCGCTGGCGTCGGGTTGATCACTGGGATCGTCGGCTGGGTCGTCGTCGCCGTCGGCCTGATGGTGCTCGCGGCCGCGGTCCAGCTGGTCGGTGCGGCCTGGTCGCGCGACCGGGAGTACGCGGCCGACGCGATCGGTGCGCACGTCCTCGGCGCCGGACTCGATGGCGACATGACCCGCGCCTTGGTGGACCGGGATCCGCACAACCGCGAAACGGACCCGTTCGGCAGTCACCCCAGCTGGGCCGACCGCCATACCGCCCTCGTCTCCCACGCCGAACTGCTCGGTCGTGCCATCGAGCGGGAGGCCAGGAGGTGATCACCGACGGCCAGGCACGCCGGATCGCTGCGGAGTGGCACAGCGGGCAACGTTCCGCCATGTGTGCCTTCGCCACCTCTGGCGCAATCGAACGCGACAGGTTGTGCGGCGAGCTCTCATCCGAGCTGCAGACGGTCGGCGACGAACAGGACCGGCGCGACCTGCTCGCCCTTGTGGCGTACGCCTGTCGCTCCGGCGACCGATCACCGGTTCGGAGCTGGCATCGCCTGTGGGATGACGCACCAGTCCCAGCACGCGAGACCTGACCGGCATGTCAGCGCCCGGGGCGACCTAGCCGCCAAGCACGCCCGCCCCGGGCACCCAACCGAACAGAAGGAGCAGACACGATGTTCGAGATCGGAGCAGAGGTCCAGGTCGACGGCCGGGCGGGAGTGTGGCGCGCCCGCGTACTCCGTCATCACATCACCCGCGACGGTCACGCCAATGGGATCACCCGGGTGGAGGTTCTCGAGTCCGGTAACAGCCGCTATCGCGAAGGTGCCGTCCTCGACGTCGCCACCCCTCACCCTGTGGTCGCTCCGGTGACCGCCAACGACCGAGCCGAGGACGCGGCGGTTCGCGTGCTCCTGGCCGGGCTCCTGGAGCCAGCCGCCTGGACCGCTAGCGCCCTGTGCGCACAGGCCGATCCGGAGGCCTGGTTTCCGGAGGTGGGCGGCTCGTCGCGACAGGCCAAAGCCGTGTGCGCCCGCTGCCCGGTCCGCGTGGAGTGCCTGACCGAGGCGATGGCCAACCGCGAACCCTTCGGCGTCTGGGGCGGCCTGTCCGAGAAGGAACGCCGCGCACTCAGGCGCCGCAGCCACATCGACAGTGACGGTGGCCACGCCGACGCTGCATGACGGCCAAGCCCAGATGCGGTCCTGGGGCGGCCTAGCCGCCAAGCACGCCCGCCCCAGGACCTTCACCCAACCGAACGGAAGGAGTACGCACCAGTGTCCACACCCTGCTTCGTTCCTGCCCTCCGGGGCTGTCGAAGGGCGTCGAACGCCCATCGCCCGGCTGCCTCGATGGCCGCGCCGACCACCCTCCGACGGGTGGTGCGCTGATGGCCAGTGAACCGTTGAGCCCGGTCGACCTGTTCGGCCCGCCGCCGTACGACCACATCGTCGAGGACGTCTACGGCGACGGCGTGGAAATGTTCCTCGGCCACATCGACGCCGACACGGCGAACCAGCGCCTCGCGCGGCAGCCGTGGTGGTCGCCCGGCCTCGTCGTCGACGAGCACAGCCTCGACCACGCGCTGGTGACCTTCGACGTCCACGCGCCGCGCTGCGCCGCCGCGCCCGGGGCGGTTCCAGGCCGCGACTGTGACTGCGCGTGGGACACCTGGATCGCCTGGCACTACCGCGACGCCGAACCAGGCGACCCTGCTGCGGTAGAGGTCACCTTCGCCGAACTCACCAGGGAGGCGATAGCGGCATGACCCGTTTCCCTCACATGCCCACGGGCGGCGGGCAGGACGAGCGGTACGTCGTGGTGGGAGGCGACCTCCTCGTCGTCCTCAGCGACCAGGACAAGGCCGCGCTGCAACGCGAAGCCATGCTCGCGGCGAACCTCGACGTCGAGGTCCACGTGATGTCGGCCGCGACATGGCAGCAGGTCCGCGACCAGCTCGCCGCATCTCACCCCGACATCACCATCACCGATCTCACGGCGTAGCGACATAGACCGAACCGGGAAGGAGGCCTCGACGCCGTGGTCACCCCCATGGCAGTCGGCAACTCCGACGACGTCCGCCGCTGTGACGCCCACTGCCCCGAGGCCACCGAACCGGACTGCGACTGCATCTGCGGCAGCCGCTACCACGGCCAGGGCCTCGACGCGGCCCGCCAGCACCTGCACCAGGACCTGCGGGCGGGTCGACTCGGCCCCGACCTTGCCGCAGCCGTGGGCGACCTGGAGGCGCATGACCGGCAGGAGGTCCTGTTCTGAGCCTCGCCCGACCCCGTCCACACCATCCAGGCATTACGGAGGTCACGTATTCATGAGTGACGCCACTAGCAACAGGCAGAACTTGCTGTCGGCTGCGCTGGCGTACGCCAGACGGGGATGGCATGTCTTCCCGCTGCAGCCGGGGCGCAAGCGGCCGGCTCTACGGACAGACTGGGAAGGCCGCGCCACCACCGACCCCGACCGCATCCACGCCTGCTGGGAACACGACGCGTACAACATCGGCATCGCCTGCGGTCCGTCCCGACTCATCGTCGTCGACCTCGACACACCCAAGGGCCTCGACGACGGGCCGCCGCCGGAGTGGTCCATGCCTGGCATCACCGACGGCGCCGACGTCCTCGCCGAGCTCGCCGCCCGAGCAGGGGAGCGGCTGCCCGTCGACACCTTCTCCGTACGCACCGGCCGAGGAGGCCAGCACCTGTACTTCACCGCACCTGCTGGCCTCGACCTCGGCAACAGCGCCGGCCGCCTGGGCTGGCTGATCGACACCCGTGGCCGCGGCGGCTACATCGTCGCCGCCGGCAGCGTCGTCGACGCCCGGCCGTACACCGTCGTCCACGACGGCCCCGTCGGGAACCTTCCGGAATGGATCGCAGATCGGCTCCGGCCCTCGGTGCCGACTGGTCGGCCGGGAAATGCCGCACGTCTTCTCGCCCAGCTCGATGGTCGGCATGCCAGCGGCTACGTCCTCGCCGCACTCCGTGCCGAGGTGCAGCGGGTCCTCGACTCAGCGCCGCACACGCACAACGTCACCCTGAACGAGGCTGCGTTCGCGCTCGGCCAGCTCGTCGCCGACGGAATGCTGCCCCATGACCTGGTGGTCGAGGCGCTCCAGGTCGCCGGCGAAGCAGTCGGCCAGCCGCCTCGCGAGGCCGCAGGCACGATCCGTTCCGGCCTGGCGGCTGGAACCCGCAAACCCCGTCATCCGGCCGCTGGCGACATCCGGAGGGCGGTGCCTGCGTGACCTCTTCTGCAGCTGGAGTCCCGCTGTCTGCTGACCGGATCCTCGATCGTCTCGACGCCCGCCGCAGCGTCGAACAACACCACACCGGCCGCGAACCCATCCAGGAGCCGTGGGAGCCGCCGATCCCGCTGACCGGGCGCCGGCAGCTGCCACCGTTCCCGGTAGAGGTCCTTCCCGGCTGGGTCGCCGACCAGGTCGCCGCCGTGGCCGAGTTCACCCAGACTCCACCCGACCTGGCTGGCTGCGTCGCCCTCGCAACCTTATCCACCGCCGCCGGCGGCAAGGCCGAAGTCGTCGTACGCGGGTTCTGGCGCGAACCGGTGAACATCTTCACCGTCGTCGCCCTCCCACCCGGCGCCAGGAAGTCGCCGGTCTTCACCGCCATGACCGAACCGCTCCTGCTGGCCGAGCGCGCCCTCGCCGAGAAGACCCGCCCCCAGATCATTGAAGCCGAACTCGCCGCCTCCACCGCCCGCGCCCTCGCAGACCGCGCCGCAGCGGCCGCGGCCAAGGCCGACGCCGCCAACCGCGCCCAGGCGATGGCCGAGGCCAGCGACGCCGCCATGACCGCCCGCACCATCGAAGTCCCCGTCATGCCGACCCTGGTCGCCGACGACATCACCCCCGAAGCGGCGGCCGGGCTGCTCGCCGAGCAAGGCGGACGCCTCGCAGTCCTCTCCGACGAAGGCGGCATCTTCGCCACCCTCGCCGGCCGCTACTCCGGCATCCCCAACCTCGAGGTCTTCCTCAAAGGCCACGCCGGCACCATGCTCCGGGTCCACCGCCGCGGCCGCGACCCCGAACTCGTCGACAACCCCGCCCTCACCCTCGGCCTAGCCGTCCAACCCGACGTCCTTCACGACATCGCACAGATGCCCGGCTTCCGCGGCCGCGGCCTTCTCGCCCGCATCCTCTTCTCCGTCCCCGAGAACACCGTCGGCCGCCGCCGCATCGGCACCGCACCCGTGCCCGAACAGGTTGCGCACGCCTACACGCACAACCTGCAGAGTCTCGTTCTCACCCTCGCTGACCTGCGAGAACGCGCCCTGCTACCGCTCACCGATACCGCCAGCGAGGCTGTTCTGGCCCTCGAGGCCGACGTCGAACCCAAACTCGCACCCACCGCCGCCTGGGCCCACGTCGTCGACTGGGGCAGCAAATACGTCGGCGCCATCATCCGACTCGCGGGACTACTCCACCTCGCCGACCACCTCCGCGACGGCTACCAACAACCCATCACCGCCGCCATCATCCACCGCGCCGCCACCCTCGGCCGCTACTACGCCGACCACGCCCTCGCCGCCTTCGACGCCATGGGCGCCGACCCCCTCATCGAAGACGCCCGCGTGATCCTCGACTGGCTCCAACGCCACAAGCCTGACCGCCTCACCAAACGCGAACTCTTCACTGCGCTGCCAAGGCCGAGGTTCAAGAGGGTTACCGAACTTGATCCGGTCCTCGACCTCCTTGACCAGCACGGCTACCTCCGCCGACTCCCCGACCCACCCCGCACCGGTCCTGGACGTCCAGGATCGCCCGAGTACCTCGTCAACCAACTCGTCCGTTGAGTTCAAACACCGCTCACCGGGTGCCAGTGACACGCCAGCGAACGTGTGTGCGAGATCTGCACGCACCCGCTAATCTTCGTGATCTGACCGGGTGATCGACAGCCAGGGAAGGTACGCATGCAATCCGTCGTTGACCTCTTCGCCGGCTGCGGTGGCGGGTCGATGGGGTTCCACGCCGCGGGCCTGCGAACCGTCGGTGCGGTGGAGATCGACACGGACGCGGCGACCGCGTTCACGCTTAACGTCGGCATCCCTCCGATCGTCAAGGACATCCGCGACGTCAGCGGGGCGGATCTCCTGGCGGGTACTGGGCTCCGGCGAGGACAGCTGACCGTTCTGTTCGGGTGTCCTCCATGCCAGAGCTTTACCGTCCTCCGCCGAGGCGCAGCACCGACTCGGAAGGATCGACGACGCAATGCACTCGTGCACGAGTACCTCCGACTGGTCGACGAGTTGAAACCACGGCACATCGCATTCGAAAACGTTCCCGGTCTCGTCGAGGGCAGGTGGCACAGGTACTTCGACACCTTCCGGGACGTCCTCAGCGAACTCGGCTACAAGATTGACTGGCGAGTAGTTGACGCCGCGGAGTACGGCGTGCCGCAGAGGCGCAGACGGGTGCTCGTGATCGGCAGCCGTGTTACGGATCCGCGTCTTCCCGCCCCCACCCATGATGAGGTCGGCGGCGGCCGGCTGAAGCCCTTCGTAACCGTACGGGACACCATCTCCGAGCTCCGTGCGCTTTCAGCTGGAGAGTGCGACCCCGATGACGAATTCCACAGGGCACGCAGGCATAGCGACCTGGCCATCCGACGTCTTGCTTGCATCCCCGAGGGCGGCGCACGTGCCGACCTCCCGGAAGATCTAGTCCTCGCATGTCACAGGGAACACAATGGCCACTACGACATCTATGGCCGGATGTGGTGGGACCGAGTAGCTCCCACCCTCACCTCCGGCTGCACGAACGTAACGCGAGGACGTTTCGCTCACCCTTCCCAGAATCGAGCGATCACGTTGAGGGAGGCGATGCTCCTTCAAACCTTCCCACCGCGCGCCCGCCTGTCCGGTGGCATGGAGAAGATGAGTTTGCAGGTGGGTAATGCGGTGCCAAGTCGGCTCGCCGAACGCATTGGCAGGACGATCAAGTCAATGGAGAGAGCTGCAAGCCCAACGGCCAAGGGATCGGCTAAGAGATCTCGCTCTAGGTAGCGTGAAACCCTACCGAACTTGGCTAACACCGAGTCGGTCGCATACCTTGTCGGCGGCATCTGACGTGGACTCGTGGCACCAGAGTCGGAGCACGTTCCAGCCATGGTTCATCAGATGCTGCGTCGTCTCGCGGTCCCGCCGCTGGTTCCCATCCAGCTTTAACCGCCACCACTCACGGTTGTTGCGGGGCAACATCCCATGCCGTGGGCAGCCGTGCCAGAAGCAGCCGTCTACAAAGACCGCGAGCTTTGGGCCGAGGAACGCGATATCGATCTTGCGGCGAGCCATCCCGGGGACGGGTACATGCACGCGGTACCTCAGACCGCGAGAGTGAAGTGTCCGTCGCAACTCCATCTCGGGCGCAGTATCTTTGCGGGGATGGCGGCTCATCCGCTCCGAGACGTCCCGGGAAGGACGGACGATCTCGGGGCGCGCGGCGTCTGGGTGTCGTCCAAGTGCAGGCACCAGGTCCGAGCCTCCCTCCGCTGTGTGCGATCTGCCCGCAGTCTCCTGCGCACTGGTTCCAGCAGCCCATCCGGTCGGCCTAGCTGGAGAGTATCTCCTCCGGTCGACGATGCGTGATGGCGGCTTCGTATCCAGAGATGACATCGGCGAGCAGGCCATCCAGATCGCCGCTGTAGTCAGCTGCCGCAATCCGAAGGACCTGATCCACCAGCACACGGCCGGGGACGAGAACCAACGGGTACTGATCGTCGATTACTTCGATCTGGGCCCGCCTCGAGAAGGTACCGGTAGTGACGAAGATGCCGAGCCATCCTCGGCGGAGCCGAGCCACGACGCGAGCGACCTGGTCCGGGCTGACTGAGGAGTCGGGGATGATGCACTTCGCCTGACCCAACACGACAAGCGGAGTGCTGGTGGCGGTCGTGCCGACATCGAGCCGGCCGACGAAGTCCATGCCCCCGTCACCTCCGATCCGGGTAAGCCAGCCATCGCGATACACAGATCCTGAGCGGCTTAGGAGCTGGGCGGCAACCCGTGACGCGAGGTACTCGAAGGCGTGCTTGCGGCCGTCGAAGAAGTGGTAGAGCTTGCGAAGAGCGTTGTCCTCCAATGAGCCGGGCACGGGCAGTTGGGCATCGTGGGACTTGACCCGTGACGAGACAACGCGTCGCCGGATCCGGGGAATGGCTGCACTCCCTTCCTTGATCCACCGCTTCCACGCTTGCGGCGCATGCCGTGCGGCCTCCTCTGCAGTAAGCGTTGGGTCCCGTCGATCGTCAAGCCAACGCAGATCCAAGGTGTCTCCGCACTCGGACATGTCCACGACTGCGAGGTCGAGAAGGAGGTTGGGAAAGCTGCGTCCGGTTGCCGGATCGCGCTGAACGACATGCTCGAGGCCCTCGATAACTGCGGCGCCGCAGAACTCGACGTAGCCCTTCACGATGGCCCGACCTTCCTTACGGACGGTAATTGAGCGGAACAGCAGAAGCGGCGGTGCGAGCACCCGTTCGCCAGCGCTGGTTCCAGCATGGAACCGCACCGCTTCCAACAACGCCTTGTTTCCAGCTGTGACTCCCGGCAGGCCCATCGTGCGTGGCTTGTGGTCGCCGTAGTACCGCACGTGGCCGTGATCCAGGTCGAACTCGTCATGCCAGGGGTTGGTGATGTGTCCGGCCTTCCAGGGGCTCGACCGTATGGCGATGACTGGTCTCCGGGGTCCATCTGGCCCGCGGACGTGAGCAGGTGGGTTGATCCCTGCTTCGAGCAGGACCTTCGGTAGCGCCTTGCCTGGTGAGGCCATGAGATAGTAGAAGTTCGGGTGGCCATCCACCATCACCTCGACGGAACTGGCCGCGCGCGCATATCGCAGGATGTCGTGCATCGCGATCGGTCGAGGGTTCATGATCACATCATGCCTGGCGAACCGACGTCAGCGACCACAGTCGGGTTCGAAGCTGCAGGATCGACCTCATACTGCGTCGTCGCGATCGACTATCGCGCCTGCGTCGGACTTGCGGGTGCGGAAGCCAATCCGCCCGCTGGGTGCACAGTCATAAGGTAGCGCCAGAGAGAACAGGCTTGCGATGTCCTTGGTCGCGATCGTCGTGCCGGGCGGGAGAGTCGACGCACGTGCCTTCTGGTCGGCCGTGTCGAGCGCTAGCGTGAGAAGAAGAGCGCCACGGGTCGGACGTCGCAGTTCGACCGCGAGTGGACCGCCAGAGGTGAGAGGTACGCCACCTGCGCGCTTGCCGGCGATGGTCTCGATCGCAGGGCGTTGTCGCGGGGAACTGCCGGAAAAACCACCTCGCGTGCCGTCGGTACGTCGCGTACGAGTGAGGATTTGGAGCCTGTCGGCACGGCTGCCGATTGTCTGTTGACTGCCGCCGGCCAGATTGGGTAGCAGCACGGCGAAGTCGGTGAGCGACCCGGCGTTGATCGCCTCGCGCATGAACGTGAGGGTGGGAATGAAGGTGTAGTTCGGCATCCATCGGAATCCGGCCAGCGTGTCGCATACGGATTCGGCCGAGACGATGCCGTAACGCGCCTCGTACGTGACCTGCTTGTTGTTGACGTCGCAGTAGCGGAAAGTGCCGGTGTCGGTAAGTGAATCCAGCAGTGGGGCAATCAGCTCGAAGTGGTTGGCGTTGGTCGAGCCGTCACCGCGCTCCGGCTGGCGCGAGAAGTCGCGGAGTTTGCCGCCGATGCCTTCCTGGGTTAACTCGGCGTTGTACATCTTGTTGGTGGCCGTGGGCTTAAGCCAGGGCACCTGCTGGAACACCATCGGAGGTACGTCTTCCGGGGTGATCTGCGGGTGGCCCGTTTCTTCGTTGATGGCCGCGTACCGCTCGAGCTCCTCTCGGAAGTCCTCCTCGTCCCGGATGACCGCCTCGAACGCCTCATAGAGGTCCACTAACTGGTTACGGGGTGCGGGGACGTTTCGGCCGATGAAGAGGCGGACGAGATCGCTGTAACCTTTCCGGAAGCCGAACCAACGGCCCATCTGCATGAGACTGTCCGCTTGCAGCGTGCGCCGGGTGTAGTAGGAGACAGTAAGTCCTTCCACGGTGAAGCCTCGGCTGAGTTTGGCCCCACCGACGAGGATCTTCCAGACGTCGTCGCCCTGGAAGTCGAGGGCGTCCTGGGTGTAATCCTTCTCGGCGGCCCCGTTGACGACGATGACCGGAGATGTGCCGCGGTCGATCAGGTCGAGAGCCCTACCGATCCAGTTGCC
Source organism: Actinopolymorpha sp. B9G3 (assembly GCF_040120725.1). NCBI lineage: Bacteria > Bacillati > Actinomycetota > Actinomycetes > Propionibacteriales > Actinopolymorphaceae > Actinopolymorpha > Actinopolymorpha sp. B9G3. The sequence goes on from NZ_JBEEAB010000027.1 coordinate 28,546, forward strand.
GACACGTAGTGCATCGAAGGCGGGCGGCATGCTCGGAGTCGGTGGTGAAGGCGTGCCCTCCCTTCGTGCCGCAGAAGTCGACCGTCGATGCAGAGCTGCCGTCACTGGCGCGAAGTCGGTCTCGTACAGATCGTGTAGCCGTGTCAGGCCGACGCCGGTGTCGTAGCCCGAGCGACGCCAGATCTCCCGGATCTCCTCGGCGAGCGCGGCGTGCTCGGCCTGTTTCACCGACTCGTGTACGAGCATCGTGTGGTGCCGGAACTTGTGCTCAGTGTCTCGCCGGAACAGCTTCAGCGCTCCGGTGAGCACGAACGAGTCGAGCGCTTTCTGTATTTCAGGGCGCCGCTTGTCGGCGTCGTCGACAGCGACGAGATCGCGGACGTATGCTTTCTCGTTCGAGTTATCGATGGTTTTCGGCTCGCCGCCGAAGTCGGCGTCGAGGTCGTGGAAGTCGCGGGCACCCATGTAGTCGACGGGGCGCTCGAGGCTGACGATGAAGTCCCTGGGGAAGATGTCCTCGGAGTCGTCCGGGTCCACGAATACGTTGGCGAAGGGTGTAGCGGTGTAACCGACGTATTGCGCGCGTGTAAGCAATCCGAGCATGTCGGCGATGCGTCGGTTGACGGCGGTGCGTTCCTTCTCCTCGGGGGTTTGCGTCTTCTGCTTCTTGGTGTTGACCGAGGCCAGGTCCGCCTCGTCATCGACGATGAGAGTGGGGATCTCGCCGAGCTCGGCGCGGATCTCACTGAGGTCGTCGACCAGCCGCTTGAGGACGGTGCTGTTCTTCTTCACCACCGCGATGCGGACGTCGCTGCGGAACAGGTTGACGGGGTCGTACAGCGGTCGGCCGCGGTCGGCGAGTTCGTGGCCGGCACGGAAGTCGAGCGTCGACAGTCCCTGCTTCAGACGGCGGTATTCGCCCTTGAAGGTGCTGAGCCGGCGGATGGTGGGAACGTGGTCGAGATTGTGGATCGGCACGCCGTGTCGCAGGAACTTGCCGCCGATCCAGTCCTGGTCGGTGTGGTAATCGGTGGTGGCGACCTGGTCGGCATTGTTCTCGTCGATGCCGCCGAGGATGTTCTCGACGCCGACGAGTTCCATGTCCAGGCGACGTTGGGTCTGGCGTCGCAGGATTTCGACGGTGCCCGTGAGGACGATGATCAGCCGATACCCGGCATCGATCGCCTTGGCGATCACGCCCGTGAAGTTGGCGGTCTTGCCACTTTGGACGTAGCCGACGACGAGGCCCTTGGACTGGTACCGCTCTGGCCAGGCGGGATCGGCGAGTCGGCGAACGACCGACGTGGTGGCGCCGTCGAGTCGTGCGATCGCACCGCAGTCCCAGCCGGGGTCGGCCTCGAGGAGGCCGGAGTAGGCCTTCCAATAGAAGTCGCGCTCGGCTTGCCGTGCGGCGTCGTACCACGGCTTCCAGGCCCCGCCGTCGCCCTCGATGACGATTGCGCCCGGATCACGTGGAAACGCGGCGTCGAGCCGGGAGCGGGCATCGTGGCCAAACTCCAGCAGCTCGTGGATCAGTGCGCGACGCATTGCGCTATGAGGGACGGTCGCCGCCACCCACTTCTCGTCCGTGGCCCCGTTCCAACGACTGATCAGGATCTGGAACCGGACTCTGGCCGCGGCGTTGAGGTCGTCGGTGGTGAGAATGTCGACCAAGGCGCTCTCGTCTATCTGGGGTGTTGCCGACCTTGTTAGGTACCGGTTGACCTCGTCCAGCAACGGTTCGGGCGCCTCACCCTCGAGACTCTTCAGGGCGCGAAGCACTGCAGGTGTCGCGTCTGTCATGCAGATCCACCTTCCACGAATCCGCCCAAGACACCGGGCGGGACACCGGCGCTGAGTCCGGTGACGTCCAGACGGTAGGAAACCGGACCGACAAGTTCGACCCGCGGTACGACGGCCCCCAGCCGCGTGCGGGTGATGGCCGGGAACCCGTCGTCAACGAGGTATGCGCGGGGCCGGGTGCGGGGCATATATCGCTCGAGGTAGAGGTCGACATCGCTGTCGCGCCACCCCAGTCTCCCGAGATGCGCATCCATCACGGCTTCCGACGTGGCCAGCCGTGCTCGGACCCGTGTGATCAGTGACGGCAGTGTGAAGGCTTCTGTCGCCGCTCCGGCGCGGGTCAGTTGGATCGAAACCAACCACAGCGGCCGGGTCGCGCTGGGCTGCAGCTGTGTCTCCGAGCCGATGACGTGACTTCGGCGTTCGGAGAGCGTGGTCTTGACCTCGGCATCGAGGTCGGCGAGTACGAAGTCGTGCTCTGCGGCATGGGGGCCGAGCCATGCCCGAACTGAGCTGCCCTCGTCGCAGACGCTCAGCAGGTGCTCGAGGACAAGCAATTCTCCGATCAGGCCGAGGGTGCGTTCCTGGCTGAGTCGACCGCGTCCGGCGAGGAGGTCGCGGAAGGAGGCGAGCGAGCGGGCAACCGCCATGTGAAAGGTCCGGCCGGCTGCGAGATCGTCGACGACGGCGGCGAGCAACGAATAGGCCTCGAGGTGTGCGCCGCGGGCGTCGACCGTCAGGACGAACCAGAGTCCGTCGTCGAGGTCTTCGGTGCTGATGGAGACCCGGTTCAATGTGCTGACGTCGGGCTCCGGCCCGGCCGCGGGCGTCCAGAGCTCGAGCCGCTCGCTCGGTGCGTCGATCCGCAGCGTGCAGGGCGGTGTCGTCGCGAGGCTGAGCGGGACGATGGAGCCGGAGCGGAAGTAGGTCCCCAGGGTCTCGGCGGTGAGCCGGACATTCAAGCCGTCGGCGGCGCCGGTCATGACTTCTCCTCCGGGACGCTCTGGGCACGTAGCGCAGCCAGCAGGATCGTCTGCCAGGCGGCGATCTCGCGCTTGTCGCGGTCGCCGAGATGTGAGCCGGCAAAGTAGGTCTGCATCAGTAGGAACATCAAGCTCTTCAAGACGGGGGCGTCATTTGGGTCGAGGCTGCGGGTGCCGACCAGGGCTGTCCGATGGCGGAGGTTCAGCTCGAGGGTCCTGTGCTCGAGGTCGATCCGGAAGACCTGGGCATCGGGAAGCAGTCGCCACCGGACGTCCACGGGGGGGTAGTCGGGGTTGTACATGACTGCGTCGTGGAAGGCGTCGAGAACGGCCGCCGGCAGCCCGATGCGGGGCTCGACCAGCGTGACCGGGCGGCGGACCCTCGCGCGGCTGCGCCGCTCCTCGCTTGCGGCACGGTCGAGGTACTCCCGAATAGAGGTGCCGGATGCCCGGCATACCGCGGTTTCCAACGCTCGCCGCAGGTCGGCGGAGAACTCGATGCCCGATTTCTCCGGGTTGATGGTGACGTGCGCGGCGGCGGTATCGGTGAGGTCGACCGCGATGCGGGCGAGTTCCCAACCGGGACGGGCGGGCCACAGGCCGCACCAGCCGCCGATCTGCAGCAGCCGGTCTCGGCGGTAGACGAAGAAGCCCTGATAGTCGACGCCGGGCTCGCCGCCGATCTTGAATCCGGGATCTTGTGACCTGGGTGGCCAGACGTGCGCGGTAGCCTCCACCGGTTCGGTACGGTCCGGCAGTCTGATGACGAGCTCTTGGGGGAAGTCGGGATCGCCACTGCGGACGTAGCCGAACGGGTGGATGGGGAAGACTGCGCGGGCGCTCCCGGGTGTCCGGTCTGCAACGCCGAGGGTATCGACGGCGACGTCCGGGCCGCCGTCGGACAGGACGCGGTGGAGAACCAGGCCGATGTGGGACCGGACTTCCCGGATTGCCTGCTCGAGCCACCGCGCTCGCTCGTCGTCGTCACTGGTGCTCGGAAAGGCGCGGACGTCGCGCCATTCGACGACCGTCCCGGTGTCCAGTGGGACGCCGATGTCGGCGTCATCGAGCCGTGCCGCGGCGTCTTCGTTCGTGAGATCGCCGACGGTGGGTTGGGCGCCACTCGGGGACCGGGTCAGCTTCCGCCCGACCGGAGCCGACCCCCAGGCGCGCGAGCAGATCAGGACGGTGTCGGCCTGACTAAGCGAGGCGGCCTTGAGCCCGACTCCGAAGTGCCCGAGGTCCGACTGGCGGTACGCGCGGGTCCCGGCGTACGTCATGGCGCGGTCCACCGCGATGGAGTCCATGCCCTGGCCGTCGTCGATGACCTGGACCCCGACGGGCGCTGTCCCTTCGAGGAGGATCCGGATCCGGATGGTGCCAGCGCTGGCGTCGAGGGAGTTGTCGACGAGGTCGGCGATCGCGGTGGCGAGCGAATGGTGGAGCCCGATGCTGTTGACCAGCTTCGGGTCGAGCTCGACCGGTCTCGTCCCCGTGGCGGCGGGGATGGCGGAGATCATCCGTCGTCCCGGAAGCGGTTGTCGGCGAAGCCGAGGGTGGTGCCGTTCTCGGTGACGGTGCGGACGGTGCGTTCGTCGAACCCTTCGAGTCGCGTGGCGTCGATCTCCAGGGTTATGTCGAGGGCGTCCGGGTCCGCGGCCTTGAGGTGGTCGAGCAGTTCCTGGGTCGCATCTCGCAGCTGGGCCGCGATGTCGGCGGAGGCGTCGACCGTGAGCCGCGCGCGGTAGCGGACGTTGCGGACCGGTTCGAGCGCCTGCACTTCAGGTTGGTTGGGGGTCTGCGGTGTTCTCGATCGGGCCCCTGTGCCCGGCTGCTGCCCGATGCCGACATCGTCAACGTCGCCCTGCTCATCGTGTAGCGTGCTCTCGCGTTCACGCTGAGCGAGGGCGAGGTGGGGAGCGACCAGCAAGGTCTTGTCTGTGACCGGTCCGAACGTGTCCGAAGTGTTGGGCAGGGCGAGTCCGGTGAACTCGCCCGTGGCATCGTCGTAGTTGGTGGCGAGCGCGAATCCGCCGCCGTGCCACTCCATCTCGTCCAGGGCGGCCGCGACGGCTTCGTCGAGGACCCGGCGGTTGCGCAGGCGGTCGAGGTAGGGGTAGCGGCGGTAGTAGTCCCAGAGGGCACCGACCGTGATGCGGCCGTCGTTCCACCTGGCCCGGAGCCGCTGGTCCAAGGCCAGCCGCACGTTTTGAACGCCGAGACCGGTCAGCAGCAGTTGCTCCTTCACGAGCCGGTTCGCGGTGCGTACGGCCAGCCCGGTGTCGTTGCCGTCGACCTTGAGCGCTTTGGTCTCCAGCGGCTTGGCCCCGTCGGGCTGGGCGGGGTGGAACGTCCAGATGAAGGTTGTGGGGATGCGCTGATCTACGACGCGGCTTGTCTCGTCCCGGCGGCGATTCACCATCGCCTCGTTCTGCTGGGTGAGGTCGAGTTCCGTGATACGGCCGGCCATGTCGCGCCAGGCGAGGTGTTGCCGGACGGCGGACTCGAGCTCGGCGTAGCGCTGGGTGTCGGCGGCCAGCGCGATCAGCAGGTTGCGCCTCTCTCGGGGCGCCGTGCCGCGTTCGGTCATCAGGCGGCTCGCGAACTCGGCTGCGTCGGACGCGGCGTTCTTCGCCGAGTGGGTGAATCTGGGGTGCAGGATCACCAGGCGCACCCCGTCCGGCTCCCCGACCTCCGCGGTCGAACTCGGAGCCACTACGACGTCCACGAAGTGCCCGGGGCGCACGCGTTCGACCCGGTTGAGGCGTTCGACGAGTTCGGCCCAGACGTCTTCGGGCGTGAGACTCTCGGCCTTCTCGGCGGCCTTGCGGTTCAGCGATGGCTGGGTGTCGTACCAGTACCGGTCGCCCTCACTGTACAGAAACGTGGCGCGGTCGGAGAGTAGCTGCAGTGCCGAGCCGAAGTTGCCTACCGTGTCGCCGGGTTGGGCCACGCCGAGGAACAAGCGGTGCCGCTCGATGCCTTTGTGGGCGCTGCGCAACGTGGCCGCGGAGCCGAGGAACAGCGCCCGTGCGATCCGCCTGCTGAGGGCTCGGGTGCCGAACAGCGGTCGCTCTGCGTCCACGCGGGCTGGGACGGAGTCGCCGCCGTCGACGTCGGAGTCGACGATCGGCTTCCAGTTGTCGTCGAGGTACTTCGCAATTTCATCGCGGACGCCGATCGCATCCAGGGGGATCGAACCGGGCATGATCAGCGGGGACTTGTCGCCGTTGGTGTACAGGCTGTGCACCACGCTGCTCATCAACCGCAGAACGCCGCGGGTTCGCTGAAACTTCTCCAGACTGGACCAGTCCGTGTACAGCCGGTCGAACAGCTCGGGATGGATCGGGTAGGCGATGCGGATGCGGCGCTCGTAGTCCGAGTCGAGCGTCTCGCGGGGGAACTCGCCGCGCGAGCGGCGGTAGAACTCGACGAAGGCCTTCGCCACTGAGCCGATCCTCGTGCGGGCGGTGCCATCCGGGTCGGAGAACAAACGCCGCCGGACGATCTCGAAGGACTCCTGCGAGGACGCCGGACGCCACTCGTAGGAGGTTCGGCCGATGACGTTCTGCAGACGCTCCAGTGCCTGCCGCCCGTGCGCGCCACCGATCTCGAGGTCGGACGCGTCCCGGCCACCGGCCTCCTGACGGACGTCCGACGCAGGCACGGAGACCAGCAGCAAGGCCCCAGGCGTCGCCGCAACGGCCTCGGTCAGCGTCTGGGCGAAGGTGAACTGGGTCTCGAAGGTGCCGCCGCACAAGTCGTCACGGGCGTACAGGCCTCGGGCGTATGCGACCCACTCGTCGATCAGGATCACGCACGGGCCGTACCGTGCGAGCAGGTCCTTCAACAACGCGCCCGGGTTGGACGCACTGGCGTCGGAGCCTGCAACCAGGTCGTAGGCCTCGCGGCCGCCGAGCTGCCAGGCCAGTTCGCCCCACAGCGTGTTGACCTCGGTGCCGTCCGCCTTCCGCATCGGCTGGCCCGGCGGGATCTCGTTCCCGACGAGTGCAACACGGCGGACGGTCCGGTCCCAGCCGGAGACGTCCGTGCCGGACAAGAGCTCCTGAACCTCCTGCGGGTAGTCCCGGGCGTGGTGCCCGGAGACGAGGTGCCAGACCGCGAGCATCGAGTGCGTCTTGCCGCCGCCGAAGTTCGTTTGCAGGTTGATCACCGGGTCGGCCGCGGTATCACCGGACAGCCGAGCTGTGGCGCGGGTCAGTAGCTGGCGCAGGCCCTCGGTCAGGAACGTGCGACGGAAGAACTCGACCGGATCGGAGTATTCGGCCTCGCCTCGCCCACCGGCGACCTCATGCAGGTCGGCGGCGAACTCGGATGCGGCGTACCGCCCGGCTGCGATGTCCGGGTGTGGCGTGAGAACGTCGCTCCACGCCGGCAGTCCTTGCGACTCGAGGCCGGGTAGGGAGGTCTGTGCCCGCGAGGTGCGAGCGACTTCGCTCTCGAACTCCCGACGCTGCAGGTCGATCCGGATCGCCCGTACCTCGTCTGCTTGGGCGACCGCGTTCGCCGCGCGAAGCAGCCGCTCGGTGGTGTCCAGTGCCCGATAGGTGTCGTCGGCCGTGAATGGCTTTTGGTGGGCCCACTGGTTGCGAACCTCGCGGAGCTCGCTGGCCAGCGACTTCTCCGCGCGCGAGAGGTGGTTGTCGAATGGGAACCACCCGGGTGCGAGGTTCTCGGTGAGCACCCGGAGCTGGTTCTGCACGTCCGTGCGGTCGTAGCTGCGCGACGTCCCGTTTCCGGCGTCCTTCGTGGCAAGGACTAGCGTCCAGTCCTTCCCTGTCGGCACACGGTCGGACAGTGCGTTCTCGATGAAGGGGTCCAGCCCGGCGGACAGCAGGGTCAGGCCGCGTTCGATGCGGTCCCGGTTGCTGGTGGCCATACCGTGAACTCCTCGTGGTCCGGCTAGTAGGTCGACTCGAGTGTCAGCTGCTCGGCGTGGTCGTCGGTGATGCGCCGGGCGGCATCGACGACGTCGGCCCACGAGGCAGCGAGCATGTTGAAAAGCTGGGCGATCCCGGACCACCTCTTGTCGTTGGCGATCGAGAAGACGAGGTAGGCGAGTTCCTTGGCCGCGTCCAGGTCGATCCGGGTGCTGGCCCGCGACATCATCTGGCCGGCCGTGTCGAGACCCTTCCCGTCCAGCGCCTTCGCCAGATGCAGCACGACCTCCCACAGCGTGACATGATCGTCGGCGCGCGGGTCGTAACTGGCCGGCAGGCGCTCCGGCGGGACAAGTTGCACCTTGCCGGCCCCCGATGTCAACCCACCGGAGCGGGCGAGACCGGCCACCGACGTGTTGTACGCGGACGCAAGCGTCTCGGCGTCGCCATACAGCCCTTCGCCGAAGCCGTTCGACTCGAACCACTTCAGGCACCATCGGGTCCCGGAGTCGAAGTCACCCTCCTGCTCCGAGAGCACTTCCCCGAGGATCTGATTGATCACCTGCAACGCAGATCGAACGGTCATCGCCGACCCATCCGCCTCGACCACCCTGGCGTACTGCGAGAAGACCGTCATGCCCGGACCTATCGCTGCCTGCGGCAGGTCGACCGGCGCGATGGACCCTTGTTGCAACTCACGCAACTTGCCTGGCAGGGACTCACGCAGATCCGCCACGAAGCCCCGTCGATCGGTCACGGTGACGCCCTCGGGCCGCGGCCGAAGCGCGAGCACAATCGACGACGCCAGTGCGTTACTCCCAATGTCGCGCATTCGACCCGCACGCTCCGAACGCATCGGCCACGTTCCAGTAATACGCCACCCACCACGAACCATGCCTTCCAGCAGAGTCTCCCAACCAGTCGATGCGTTCCCGGACACGTCCGACTCGGATTGCTTGAACGCGTAGTAGACCGTCATCGGAACGTCATCTCGTGCGCTGCGCCTCGCCATAGCGAAGACATCGCGAAAGCCCGCTTCGAAGAAGGTCCTGGCCCCGGACCAACCGGCATGCCGGAACGGGTTGGCTACAAGCTCTTCTGCCTTGGGAACGAGAAGCGTACTGAGCAGATCCGGGTATACGTCCCGAAGAGAGCGACGGATCCACACGTAGAAGAAATCCGAGAGGTCGGAGTACCCGATGTTGTCGTAGTAGGGAGGGTCTGTCGCGACTACGGCAGGGCTGACAGGAGGAAGGTCACGTGCGTCGGCCTGCTGGGCAGTTGCAACAAGTGGGCCGACCACGTCGATCACTTTCATCATGTTCCGAACTGTTACCACGAAGGAACCAGCCGCAGCTTTGCCAAATGGACAAGTTTCGGCGAAATCCCAGATCATTGGGATTGCCTGCCTCGTGAAGAGGTGTGTTGCCTGATTGGCTGATGGTGACCAACTGACCAATCGGTTGGATATATCAGCCATCTTGCTTACGGCGAGTCCTAAGAGAGTAGCGACCGCGTCGGAGTAGGCGGCGGCGTCAGCGCCGCCCGCAGCGAGTCGCTCACCTTCCGCCATCCCACAGGCAATGGCATCTTTCAACACCTCCTCCCGAGCCTCAGCGACAAGGTCACTGAACGTTGTCAACGCGACCAGCTGCCGATTCGTAAAGAGGTCTGCGTATTCGGTCATGCCATAGGCTTGGACTCGGAACCCCAACGCTGCTTCAGGTAACCTTCCAGGCGGTAGATTCGTAGGGCGATCGATTTCCGTCGCCTCGACTTGATCATCAGACGGTGCCAGGTAGATTCGCGATCGCTTTCCTTCCGCGACAGTGGCAGTGAGATGGGCTCCGATGCGACCGGCCCGCCCTTCGGCACGGATGTAATCGAAGGACACGGCCGCACCGCAATGGATGCAAGTTGTCCCGCTGCGCATCACTGTCCCGCCGTCATTCCCAGACGGGCCGCGTTTGGGGTCGTGGCCGATCGTGTAGCGCACCACGCCGTCGAGGACCTCCGGGACGACGTAGGCCTCCTTTCCCTTCTTCTTGCCGAGCCACCACGACCGGACCAATGGCATCCGGATGCCACATGCCGGGTTAGGACAGGTGACCGTCCGCGCCCAGATCCAGGCGATGGCCGTCGCTTGCGATCCGTCCGGGAGGGTGACTTTCGGGTACCGGTGTCCGATCCGGCGCTCAGCTTCGTCTCGCATCCACTGCCCGTATCGGCGTACGTCCTCGGCCAGTCCAGTCGCACGCGGCCACGCGCCGAGTCGCGCGTCAGCCGCGCCGGGGAACACTGGCGGGCGCCCGGCGAACTTCGGAGGGATCTCGATCAGAGCCTTGTTGATCAAGACTGCTACGGGGTTCAGGTCCGAGGCGTGGGCCTCAAGCCCGAGCCGCTGAGCTTCGAGGGGGATCGTTCCGCCGCCGGCGAAGGGGTCGAGGATGGCGGGAGGGCTCCCGTCGGTGGACCGCATGATCTCGGCGCGCGCCGCGGCGAGCACCCGCTCGTTCGTGGAGTTCTCCCACGTCACGAGTTCCTCGATGAGCCGGAACAGGCGGGTGCGTTCCGCCGCCACCCAGGCTGCCCTGTCGTCGGGGTCGGAGATCGCCTCAGCTTCGGGACGGGAGTCGGGGTCGTCTACGAGCTGCGCGAACAGGACGGCACGCGCTGCGGCGAGGGGACGACGAGCCCACCAGAGGTGCAAGGTTGACGGGTGGCCGTGGCGGATCGACTTCTCCCGTGCCGCCTCTTTGTTAATGGCCTCGAGCGGCAACGCCACCTCGATCAACTTCCGCCGCTCCATCCGAAGTCCTCTCGTTCCACAGCCCGATTCGTCGACGATCACCGACTCGCGACCTTCACATTCGATCAGACGACCACGCCCTCTGCCGCTCAACGCTGCCACGGCCATGGCCACCGCGTCGAGCGCCACGCGCTCCCAGAGTCGGGGCCGTCCCAGGCGATAGAGCGGAGATGCTCGTCGGGCTTGCAGCCGGGGTACCTTCGCGACGAGCCAGGGCGCTCCTCCGGTGCGCCTGCGGGACAGTATTGCGTATACGCAACGCGAGTGCAAGCCATGCCACCGACCTGCTTGCCGCGGCCTCGTGTTGCGAGTCGGAAGGTGAACGGCTGCCGGTATCCGCATGACGCGCGCGTGTCATCCAGGAGAGTCATCCAGCTCGCTTCGGGCGAGCCGGCGTTCGTAGGCGCCGTTGGGTGTGAGGAAGACCAGGACAGCGTACTCGACGTCCTGCCCTGTGGCCGCCTCGACGCAGCGTACGTACGCCGCCATCTGCGGCCGGTAGAGCGCCACTCGGGCGTTGATCGCACCCAGCGGGACCGCGTCGGTCTTGTAGTCGACGATGACGAGGCCGCGGTCGGATCGGTAGATGAGGTCGACGAAGCCCTCGAGCACGACCTCGTCGTCACCTGTGTTGGTGCCGAGCGCGGCCGCCAGGCGGGCGGTTGAGGGACCGGTCACGACGGTGCCGACGTAGGTCTCTTTCCAGTGCGGCCGCCGTGCCGCGACCTGGACGACGTCGGCCGCGAGCGCCGACCGGGCCAGCTCAGCCACGAGGTCGGACTCCTCGACCACGCCTTCGGCGAGTGCCTGAGCGGCGACGGCGTCGTCGAGGCCGGCGTCGGTTGCCAGGTCGATGGTCTGCAGCACGCCGTGGACGGCGCGTCCGATCGCGGTACCGAAGCGGCCTTTGGACCACGGTGGTAGCTCGAGGTCGCGGGCTCCCTTGGCGAGACCCGGATCCAGTGTCTCCTGGTCGGGTCCGACTAGCGGGTCGGTGCCTTCGAGCCCAGATGCGCTGACGGACGAGCTTCGCGCGGCCCGTTGTCGGACGCCGGTGACATGTGCCCGCCAGTCCTGCCAGCCGGGCGGTGGGCCGAAGCTGGGCGGCGCGACGGGCAGGGCAGCAAGGGCGTCCAGCGCAACGAACCACTCGGCAGGAACGCCATTCCCCGCCGACGCCAGCAGCGCCGCGTTGGTCTCGGCCGTCGACTGGGCGCAACGGTGCGTCGATACGACGAGATGGTCGCGGGCACGTGTGCACGCGACGTACAACAGCCGTCGGCGTTCGTGCTGGTCCATCTGTTCGTCCACCGGCTGGGCGGCCTCGAAGTCGCCGGTCTGGACTCCGCGTCCGAGCTTGACGGCGAACCCGCCGGTCGGTGGCCAGAGGACCTGGACGCCGTTCGCGCCGCGCGGTTGGGAGGTCATGCCGGACAGGACGACCATCGGGAACTCCAACCCTTTGGCGGCGTGGATCGTCATCACGCGTACGGCGTCGGCGTCTGTCTCCGGTAGCACCGCCTCGGCAACGCGCGACGATTCATCGCCTTGGTGCCCGGCCCATGCGAGGTAGGCCCGAAGCCCGCCGTGTTCGGCCTCTGACCATGCCCGGGCCTGGTCGACGACGAACCGGAGTCGCCGCCAGGTGTCGCGCATCCTGGGGCCGCCAGCCGCCGTCTCCAGCATGCGCCGGTCGGTGACGAGTGCCCCGAGCAGCTCGCTCGGTGTCATCCAGCGCGCCCGGCGGTGCAGCCTGAGCAGGTAGTCGATGGCCGCTGCGACCGGGTGCGCATCGGAGGCGCCGGACGGTGGTGGAGCAAGCAGGTTGAACACTCCGCCGGCCTGCTTCCACGTCCACAGGTCGTCGTCGCCGCACCCGAACAGGGGAGACCGGAGCGCGGCGACGAGGGCGAGCGCGTCGGAGGGGTCGTTGATCGCCCGTACGCTTGCGAGGAGATCGCGGACCTCCTGCGCCTGGTAGACGAGGGAGGTGGTCTCGGCCCGGTACGGCACGCCGGCGGCGTCGAGGGCGTCCTCGAGCTGGGGGAGCGAGGTTCTGGCGGGCACGAGGATCGCGATGTCGCCGAGCCCGACGGCACGCCACCCGCAGCTGCCGTCGTCCCAGACCTGCCACCGCTGCGCGATCGCGGTACGGATGACGGCGGCCACCTCGGCGGCTTCGCGTTCGCGGAGCTGGTCGGCGGACAGTCTGGCGGGGTGGGGGGTGGCGCCGAGGAGCGTGACCGGCGGTCCCGAGGGCGGCTGGCCGCGGTGGGGGTCGAGTGATTGGTAGGCCGGTTGGGAGTCGGGTGTGTAGGTGATGAGCTGGCCGAACACGGCGTTGATCCAGTCCAACACGGCGGACGTGGTGCGGAAGTTGGTGCTCAACCGCACACCCGTGCCGAGGCGAGCCTGGGTACGCAGGTAGGTGGCGATGTCGGCGCGGCGGAAGCGGTAGATCGACTGTTTGGGGTCGCCGACGACGAACAGCCTCCCGGGTGGAACGTCGACGTCCTCCCATCGGTCGGCGACCGCGCCGGCTCCGCCGGCGATGCGGACGGCCAGCTCGATCTGGATGGGATCGGTGTCCTGGAACTCGTCCAGCATCAGGCGCTGGTAGCGCTCGCTCAATGCCTCGCGCACCTCGGTGTTGCTCCGGAGCAGGTTGCGCGCCAGCACCAACAGGTCGTGGAACTCCAGCCGTCCTTCGCGCCTGCGAGTTTCTGCAGCCGCGACGGTGTCGGCCGCGATCCGCCTGGCCATCGTCCGTAGCACTGCGTCGACGATCGTGTCGGCATGCCCCTTGGCTTCGGAGGCGAGGGACCGGCAGCTGTCCTTGAGCTCGTCGAGGCCGCCGCCCCAGTTGGCCTTGCGACCGTAGCCCCAGGTGAGGTCGGCCGCCTGGGTGAGGCAGGTCAGGCGCGCCGGATCGTCGGGTGCGGCGGCGAGCCGGTCGGCCCACCGGCTCAACGCGTCGAGCCTGGGCAGGAACTTGTCCGTGTCGTCCGTACAGCGCTCGGCCATGTCGGCAAGCCGCCGAGCCTGGGCGACCAGGGCTTCGACGCTCGGCAGCCCCGGCATGGCCGGCTCGGGCCCTTGCAGAACCCGATCGGCCACGAGGTCCCAGTCCGCGGTGAACGACTTGGCCAGCGACCGTAGGTGCTCGAGCTTGAGTCCGGCAGCGAGCCCGAGCAGGAGCGGGCGGGCGAGCGCGTCGTCATCGAGGAGTGCCCGGCGTTGCTCGGCCCATCGTTCCTCGAAGGCCACGCTCGATCCGACCTCGTCGAGCACCTCGATCAGCGGTGGTAGTCCCGCCTCGACCGGGTGCGCGGTCAGGATGCGTTGCGCGAACGAGTGCAGGGTCCCGATGGCTGTGCCGTCCAGGCCGTCGAGGGCGTCGTCGGCACGTTGCCGTCGTACGACGTCATCCGGCGCGGACCGGTGCGCTGCCTCGAACTCGGTGCGCAGCCGGTCCCGCAGCTCGGCGCCGGCTTTCTCGGTGAAGGTCACGGCCGCGACGTTCTCGATCGGCACGCCGGCCAGAACAGTGTGAACGACGCGGTCGACAAGGGATTTGGTCTTGCCGGAGCCGGCGCCGGCCTCGACGAAGAGGGTCTCGTCCAGCGCGGCGACGATCCGGGTCCGCGCCTCGGCATCGGCGAGCGGGGTGGCGGCAGCCGGGCTCGTCATCGCTGCCCCTCGAGCGCTGTCTCGACGAGGGCGTCGGGTTCGGCGAGTCGCACGTACGCCTCGAGTGCCGGGTCGTGACGCTTGCGTTCCCAACGGGTCCGAGCATCCTTGTGCCCTGCGCCATCGGGATCGCAGTACGGGCACTCGACGAAGCCCCAGCCCGGCGTCTCTGGCGGGCGATGCGGAAAGAGCCCGCGGGCGATGCTGTCGGCGATCACGGCCAGCGTGTCCGCATAGAGTCGTTCCACCTCCGGCGTCAGGTGCACGTCGATCCGGGCGCCGCGGTCCTTGCGGACGAACCAGTACGCCGCCTCCACCGGAGTAGCGGCATTGCCATATCGCCGCCGGGCCGCGTAGGCGTACACCGGAAGCTGCAACTTCGTCCCACCCAGCACCGGGTCACGATCCAGACCCTTGTACCTGCGGGTGCTTCCGGTCTTGAGGTCGACCACGACCAGCGTTCCGTCCGCCGCCAGGTCGACCCGGTCCGCACTGCCCCGGAATCGGATCGTCCGCCCGCCACTGATCGGCACCTCCACGGCAGGCTCGCCGTCCATGCCGAACGTCATCTCGCTGCACAGGAGCGTCGCCTGCCGCTCCGCACGCCACAAGTCATCGGCGTCGAGCAACCACGCCAGGTCTGCCCGGATGCGCGTCCACTCCTGAGCCCACAGCCTCGGGTGGCCGACGAGTCCGTGCCGCTGCAGCTCCTGCGCCCTGGTCTCGGCAATAGTGAGCAGCTGCCGCCGCTGGTCACCGGTCCAGCCTTCGCCGGGTCGCGGCGCCGCGTCGCCCACTGCTTTCACGAAGGCGTCGAATGCCTCGTGCACCAACGTCCCTACCGTCAACGGGCTGATCTCCATCAGCTCCTCGGGTGCCTCGACAGGGAAGACGCGTAGCAGCCGTTGGACAAAGTAGGCGTGGGGACAGCTCGCCCACGCCTCCAAGGCTGTCGGGGATACGACGCGGCGCCCGTCGGCGATGTCTGGAAGGGCGAAACCGGCGAGGTTGCCGTCGTAGCGGGTGAACGCCGAGCTTGCGCGGGCCCTGATCATCGCCTCGGCGGCCGCGAGGACCGGGTCGTCGATGGCCGCTCCGGCCGTCAGGGTCCGCAGCCGCCACTCCTGCTCCGTGGACGGAGCATCGGTGACGACGAGACTGCCGGCGTACGACGGCGAGCCGACCAGCCAGCCACCTGGCGGCACAGTGTCCCAGCCTGTGCCGGCAAGCTCACGGTCACCGGACAACCGACGCAGCGCCGGAAGGAGCCACCGACTGGGCAGGCGATGGCTGTGCCGGCGCAGATCACCTCGAGGGAACGACGCCACCACCACCGGTGCGGCGGCGAACGCGGCCAGCAGCTGCCGGTGCTCGCGGTCCAGCCGGTCACGCGACGCCGGCAGCTCACCTGCGGCCGCAAGGCGTACCCGGTCAGGAAGCAACGCGTCCTCGTGATGCCGGCCGGGGTAGAGGTCTTCGGCCAGTCCGAGGACGAACACCACGTCGGCGTCGAGCCCGACGGCGGACGAGATCGGCGCGACCAGGACGCCCTCGCCGAATCGGCCGAGCCGGGGCAGGGTGTCGGCGAGCTCGAGCTCGACCACTTGGCGCAGCGCCTGCAGGTCGGCGGACGGTTCGATGTCGTCCAGCCCCTGCAGGCCCGTCAGCACCTGCTCCACTCGGACTGCCGCCCGCGCCTCCTGCTCCGGAAGCCTGCTCAACGCTGCCTCGTCGCCGAACAAGCCATGGAACAGACCGAGTGCCCATGGGGCGAGGTCCCGCCAGGTGCGCGCACCGGCACCTTCGGCGAGCCTGGCCGCGAGATCGGTCACGAAGCTCCGCAGCTGCTCGGCGGCGTCGGCATCGCGGACGTGGCGGGCGATCAGGCCCTCCGAAGCGTCTTCGGCGCCGCGTTCGCGGTCGGCCGCGGCCCGCTCCTCCTCGACGTACAGGCGGAGCCGGGTGTCCCAGTCCTCGCCGCGTACGACGCCGGCGCTGCGGGAGATGCGCTCCCAGCGGGACACGGGCACCCGGTCCCCGTTCGCGTCACGCACCGGTGCGTCGGCCAACAGCCGGAACAGATCGTCGCGGCGCAGCCCGTGCGCGGGTAGGTCGAGCAGGTCGAGCAAGCCACGAGCGAGCGCATGCTCGTGGGTGGGACGGACTCCAACGCCATTGACGGCCACGCCGGCTGAGGCGAGGTGCTCGTGCAGGAGCCGCGCGTACGGGTCGGCGGACCCGTACAGCACGGCGACCCGGTGCGCAGGCGTTGCGGTCAAAGTGTCGACGACCTCGCGGACGACGCACCGCACCTCATCGTCGGCGTCGGAGGCATGCACGATCCGTGCCGCGGTCGCCTGGCCATCCACAGCCGAAGCGTCCGTCTGGTCAAGGCCGAGGCGCTCCAGCGACCGTCGTACCGCCCCGTCCGCACGTGCCGCCCCGGTCAGGCCAGCAATGACGATCACCCTCGTGCTCTCCGCGAGTGCACGGGCGAAACCTGCCGAGGCCTGGTCCAGGTCCTGCGGCAAGAACAGCACCGCGGTCCCCACCGACGAGGTGATCCTCTCACCGGCCGCCTCGATGGCGGCGCGGAGCAGGTCCGTGGTGTCGTACCACCTGTCGGCGAGCCGGTCACAGACGCGCTGATGCAGCCGAACCATGTGCCCCGCGAGCGCCGTGGCGGCGGCGACCTCGGCGAGAGCGGGCACCGACAGATCCCGAAGCGTCCGATGCGCCTGGACCAGGGCGCGGACCGTCGACGGGTGCGTCGCAACCGGCTCGAACGGACCCGGATCCTCAGCAAGCGCACGACGCCACGCCGCTGCCAGAATCGGGCCCGTCACCGGACGCCGGCCCTGCCCTGTCAGCGTGGGTGCGGCGATCAACTCCGCCAGCCGCGGAAGAGTGGCTACAGCGAGACCGGCGATCCCTCGATGCGCACTCCCGTACCCGCGGGCAAGCATGCGGCGCGCGACCAGACCGCACAGGTTGGTCGGAACGACCAGGGTCACCGGAGCCAACGGATCGTCCCGCTTGACCTCCGCAACCGTCCTACGGAGCACCTCGTACGCGGCCGCACCGTAGCCAGTCGTCACCGCCTCGATCGGAATCGCCCCCTGCCGAACGGTCGTGCGACCCACCGTAGACCGATCCGTACACCGACTGGGATGTGGCGCGCAGAACTGCGCCACATCCCAGCCGCGGAGCACGGTGGTAGTGGTGAACCATCGGCCAACTCTGACGCCGAACGGCTGCAGTGCAGGGGCAGGGCGCCGAACCGGCGCAGTGACCAGGTCGTGGAGGAGGTACGCGCCATGCCACGCTGCCTTGACGACCGGTCAAGATGCATCGAAGGGTGACCTCTGTGTTCGTCCCGGCTCGAGCTCACCGGTGTCGGACATCTCTTCCAGGTGCGGTGCTCTCCTTCAGGTGCCCGAGAACGACTCCACCCACGCCTGATCGCCCGGCGTGGGTGGAGCGGACGAAGTGCTGCGCGATCCGCACCGGCCGCGGTGAGTCAGCCTCCGGTGCGAGAGGTCGATCTCGCCCACTGCTCCGGCCAGTTTGACGATTGCCTCGCGGGTCAAGCGCCCAGCAGCGCACGGAGCGGATGTCCAAACCAGGCATGGCATCGGCGAGCCGATCGGCTGCGGGCCTGGGAACTACCGATAAAGATCGCCAAAGAGGCCCGCCGTGCCAAGGCTGCCTGGGAGTCCCACGAGCGTGGCACGATCGAGTGTCAGATTGAAGCGCTCACAGCTTGTCTCGGGCAGCAACAGGCAAGCGTGGCAAGCCGCAACGTTCATCCCGTTCACCCCGGACCCGGTGGACTCGATGCACACCGGATCCGCGGTGCACCAGCGCGCGCGGCGGATGCCGTTGGCGAGAGTCTGCCGGAACCGGTCCTTGTCGCTCAGTCCGGCTAGCCCACCCAGGCTGCCTGCCCCGTCCGCAGTTGCTGTGTAGATGAGAATCCCTGCCTGCTCAGGCTCGTCGTAGATGCGCTCGCGCAGCGACGCCGCCGGGTAGCCGCAGGTAAGGGACATCTCGTCCACCAGGACATGCGCTAAGGAGTGCAGGGCCAAGACACGCGGTGACACGTCAAGTGCGGCAGTCAACGTGCTTCGTCCCAGCTGTGCCTGTGATCGCAACAACGCCCTAGATCGAGAGCGTGCGAAGTCGCTCGCCGCCCATCGGTTGAAGATGGTTTCGTTCAACCGTAGGAAGATGCCCTCTCCGAGGACCTCCACCGCCGGTAGCCAGCTGGGCTTTCCTGAATCGACAAGTGGTGCCACCACAACGTCGTCGTTGTCACCCGTCGACGGAACCACCCGCGTGAAGCCCGCTAGGGCTCTCACTTCTCGGAGTCTGCTCACCCGTGATACCTGGGCGATAAGTTCCGGTATCCCGCTATCGACGAGGTCGACTTTGACGCACAGAAACTGGTCGTGTGCGTCGACGGCACCTCGACCACGGACGAGGGCGGTGTACTCCTCAGTGCGCAGTTCTCGATCCGAGGGGGCGGCGGTCGTAACAGCGGGGTTCCTCCACCGCTCAATGGCGCGGATCAAGTCCTCCGTCGTGCAACCGTCCGGGGGCCTGAAGCCGCGGGCGATCTCTTCTGCCGAAGCGTTTGGATTCGCATCCGGCATCCGCGTCTCGATGAAGGCGTCGGCGATGTTGGGCACGGAAGGGATCGAGATCGCAGACCGCACAACAGCAAACCAGACGTTCGAGGAACCACGCTGGAGCGTCCGCAGCTCTTGGTCGCATTGCGGATCTGGGCTCGTGAGCCAGGGCCGGGAGCCGGAGCACCTCTTCAAACCGCGCAACGCTCCGGAGTCAAAGGCGCCCAGCATGGAACGTCCGAGTCCGCACTCGCATTCGACGATGAGGTCCGACAGAGCGGACGTGTGACCGCGGGCGACCAAATTGAGGCCGTGTCCGTCGTGGCCGACGCCGGCGTCCTTATGGACCCATGCGCGGTAAGGGAAGTCCTCGATGTGGCCGTTCATGCAGCAGGACACGAATCGTGACGGAGACGTCGCAGCATTGCACCTGGCACACATCTTGGTCTCGCGGTCGGAGATCTCCCAGAAGGGACCCAGCCGTCGGCAGTCCGTGCAGAACGCCCACTCGGGAAAGCGGACGGCCGGCACATCGCCGTTGCTCTTGCGCCACGTCGGCGGGCTACGGAACTCCCTTACGCCTAGACTCCTTGCCAGCCTGGGCTCCGTGATGAGGTCGCCCTCGTGCCAGTCGTCGAGCCCGCACAGCATGACGCTGTCGTCCTGCGCCGGTAGGAGGGAACCGACTCCGAAAGTCGACACGAGGCTTGTACGCCTTACGTTGGCGACGATCTCAGCCATCACGACGCCTCCTCCTCCGTCGAACCAAGAAGACACTGGACTCTGCATCGACGTCACGCATGCTCGTGAGCGTCGGCCAAGGTGGATCCGCCGGGGGAAAGTCGATTTCTCGTTCCTCTCGCCCGAGCACGCGTGACGCCTCGACAAGTAGCGCACCCCGCTGGCGGTTGAACCACCCCTCGTAGTGAGACACGCGCGATTCGGCCCAATTGTCGATGAGGTCCAATAGCTCGCTGCGGATCGTCTGGTCGGACTCGTCGTCCGGACACTCCCCCTCGTGGGCCCGAACGGCCTTGGCACGGGCGAGGATGACGGCGACGAGCGCCTCGAGATCGTCGAGCCAGTTAGCGGCATCCGCGGCGGCGCGACTCGGACCGGCGGCGGCGACGCGGTGTCGGGCCAGGGAGACAAGGATCGCATGGAGGGCTCGGTCACGTGCCCGCGGTGCGAAGGGAGTGGCCCCCGTGGCCTCGACGTGGCGGTACAGCATCCGGTGGTAGGCGGCGAAGTTCTCATAATGCGACAGGTCCCGACTCCGGCCAGAGTTGTATACCGTGACCACGAGCCCTGGCATTCGGCGACCGACTCGTGAGGTCGCCTGGATGTACTCCGAACTCATCTGGGGCTGGCCCATGACCACCATGAGTCCCAGGCGGTCTACATCGACACCGACCGAGATCATGTTCGTGGCTAGAACCACGTCCGCCGCATCGGTCTCACCGCGCCGACGTTCCAGGATCCGGAGCTCCTCCGGGATCTCAGAGGAGCGCTTACGGGAGGTCATCTCGCGGATCGCCCTCGGATCCCTCATCTGTTCCTCGCGGCGACGCGCGATGACCTTCATCTGGTCCGGGACGTCGTCCAGGACCTGTATGTAGGCACCGCCGAGGACCCGCAGGCTGTTGAAGTACCCGAGCAGGGTCCAATAGAGGTCGGCAGACGGGTCCGGCGCTGGCACCATGGCTGCGGACTGCAGCAACGAGGCATAGACGCGGACCATGAGAGTCGTCTGGCTCGCTCCGGGCGCCATCGCTCCCACGTACTCGCGGCTGGCTTTGGAGCCCCGCGGCGCCTCGACTGCGAAATACGAGTCCCGATGGGTGAGTCCAGGCGGAGGAAATTGCCGGGCTTCCCTGGCGAAGACAGCCATGACCTGATCGTGCGCGCGCCGGATGGTAGCGGTGGACGCGACGACTTTTGCGGGGGCCTCCGCACCTGTGATCGCATCGACCGCCGTCTCGTACAGACCGACCATCGTTCCCAGCGGGCCACTGATGAGGTGGAGCTCGTCCTGCACGATGAGGTCGGGTGGTGGATGATGGAATCGCGCGTCTCTGACCGGGGTTGCGGACTCCACTCCGAGGAGTGCCCCAACCTCACGTTTCCACGGCATCATCGCGAATTTGTCGACCGTGCCGATCACGAGGGACGGTCGGTTGGTGTAGACATCGCTGTCGATGATGTGGACGGGCAGGCCGTTTCGGAAGGCGCAGGTGGACTCGCCGCATGCGACCCGCATCCAGGTCTTGTCGATGACCTCGTAGTTCCGGTGGTCGAGCGCGTGGCCGCACCACGGGCACTGGCGCAGCTGCACGGGGTCGCTGCCGTCCCCGTCAGCGTCCTTCGAGCCGGGCCGTCGAGCACGCTGAAGGGCGCGGCGGGCCGCATCCGCGTCGTTAGGAGTCGACGCCTGCCCCACCCACAGCCCGACTGAGATGGGTGCCGTTCGCGGCATGTGCTGGGTACGGATCGTCTCGAGCGCACAGATGAGACCGGTTGCGCGTTGGTACTGCTGCAGGGTGAGCAGGCGAAGTGTATAGCGCATCAGGACCGAGACGCCGGCAGCGTCCGGGTCGCGCAGCCTTCGAAGCAGGATGGCGATGCCGATGAGTCCGAGGTAAGCCTCGGTCTTGCCTCCGCCTGTGGGGAACCAGAGAAGGTCGGCAATACGACGGTCGGCGTGGTGACGATCCACCAATCCCCGCATGTTCATGAGGATGAACGCGACCTGGAAGGGACGCCAGGCCGCCCCGGAGGTAGACGTCGGGTTCCCCTTGCCACCCGATCGATGGTGTTCCTGCCTGCTCCGCTGCTGCGCCATCGCGAGATTCGTAAGCTGGAAGGCCCGACGAACGTCTGCATCGTTGCGGAGCAGCTCGAGACCCGACTGCATGCGGCCAGCGGCTTCCCGCGCCTCCGCGACGTGGCGCCGCACGGTCTCTGTCTCGTCGTCCGACGGACGGACGGCTGACGCGGACTCGAGCTCGTCGATCCAGGTCCGGTACATGGCAATCAGCCGCTCGAGCACGTCGAACGACTCCTCAACAGCTAGGGCGTCCATCGACAGGTCCAGGCCGTCGCCGCCCGCAGCTTCGCTGAGCAGCAGCTCGTGGCGGGGGAGGAACGTCGTCGCGACAGAGTCAGGCGTGTTCCCCTCCCACGTCACGGCGCATCCGTGTCCGACGGCGAAGGACCGGACGTCGCGGAACAGCATTCGTTGGGAGGCGACCTCGAGTTCGTCGACGCCAGCAACCGCAACCGGTGGCCGCTCGCGGAGCGCCGTGCCGGTGGCGCGGGCGACGATGCTTGGTCGGAACCAGCACGAGGCGTCTTTCTCACCATGCAGGGCGGTGAGGGTGTTGACCAAGGTCAGTGTGATTGCGATGGTGCCGTCGCGCGCCTCTCGTGAGTGGACGACGAGGTGGAGGCCCTCCTCGACCGCAATACGTTCCAGCCGGGGTGGGTGAGCTTCGATCACTCGACGCCACGGCGGCAGCTCGCGTACCCGCCAGCTTGTCTCATCCGACTGCTCGTAAGTCGACGCCGATACAGAGACCTCGAGACCCGCCCCTGTCTCGTCGCCGACGGCGAGGGTCAATCCCATCGATCGCGGGTACCGGACCCGGGACATTGACACACCGGGGTCGACGACGGTGTCCTGAGCCCCATTGCCCGCCTCGACCTCGACGTCGTTCTCGACGTCGTCCTCAACGGATTCGGGTTGGGCGGGCGAGTCGCCCTCGACCTCCGGGAAGAGAATACCCATGACGAAGCGCGACAGCGGGAGCTCGCTCAGTACGTCGTCAGCGGAGCCTCCGAGGAGATCCTCCGAGAGGCGCCGCAGCATGAACTCGCGCGTGTCGTAAGCCTGCTGAAGCCTGTTCATCTCGGTGACTCCCACTCGAACGATAGAGGACCGCTCACCATTGCCCCGATCCACAGACCATGCTGGCCGGGGCCATTCTGCACAGGAGATCCGACAAGGGTCTCCAGTCCCTCGAGGCGGCCGCCAATGAGTCGCGGTACTGCCCCTCCGAAGGACAGTCGCCGGATTAGCTCGCCGAAGTTCTCACCGGTCCGGGCGACGACGTGACCGCCAGCCGCCGCGACCCACGAGGGGACCTCGTACGCGTCGGCGGTGACAAGATCATCGGTGCGGGACCACGTAACCGATGAGCCGACCGCACGTGAGAGGTCGCGTGGCGCGGGTCCGAGGTCCCGGGCGAACGCCGGTTCGAGCAGGAGCCCAAGAGTCCCTCGGCCATTCGGAGACTTGCGGAGCCATACCCCGTCGCGCGCGTCCTTCCTCCAGAACTTGGTGGAGATGCCGCGGGTTCGCGTCAGCCGCGACCTCGCCCGGGACATCGCGACGAAGAGTCGACGCGCGGATACACCGACGTCGCCGGCGTCCTCGACCCACGACTCGGGATCGACCAGGACTACGTTCTCGAACTCCAGTCCCTTGGCACGGTGCACCGTCGATGAGATTGTCTGGGTTCCTGGGGTACGTAACAGGGACGCGGGGAACCTCCGCGAGCGCAGGCCGGATGAGAGCTCCCGGAGGTCGAGTCCCCTGCGCGATCGCGCCACTCGAACCAGGTTCCGCCACTTGTCCTCGGCCTCCTCGAGCTGTGCGCGTTCCGCCAGATCCATGAACTCGTCGAAGTCCACCACGCGCGAATCCTGATCGGCGAGCAGTCCGGCGATCCACGGTGCGAGAGACGGATAGGTCGTAGTCGCGGCCAACTCCACCGGTACTCCGAGGCCCGAGAGGCGTGCGCCGACCAGGCCGGCGCGGGCGTTGGTGTCACACAGAAGCGCCGTCGTCCCCCGCCAGGCGCGTAGATCGTCGGCGGCGTCCTCGTCGAGTTCGCCGAGGGGGGGAACTCCGGCAGAGAGGCGCCGCAGGCGGAGTAGCTGGTCCGAGGGCGCCAACCTGTCGAGGGACCCCCGTGCGAGAGCCACTGCACGCGCATCCGGCGTCCGCGACCGGTACTCACCCTTGAGCACGACAGTCTCCGCGCCGTAGCCCTCGCGCACGCGTTTGAGCAGGGTCTCCGACGTCCACGCACCCAGCTCGTCGAGCTGGAAGTCGTAAAGGCTCTGCATGGGGTCACCCAGGAGTGTGAAGCCGAATCCCTCGTCGAAGGCGTGGCCGAGGAGCGTCAGCACGAACTGGGCGCGGACCCCGACGACGTCCTGCACCTCGTCGACGATGACATGCCGCACCTCCGGGAGCACGGGTTCGTTGGCGCCCTCGAGCAGCCGGGTGGCGCGGACGATGGAGTCGTCGTATCCGGTGAAGGCGCGGTCGGAATCGTCCAGGTCCGCCTGAAGTCGCGCCGCAAGTGAGTCGATAGTCACACAGTCGACACCTCGGCCCTTGTCGACAACATTCTTCGTTCGGGCTCGGACGACGTCGACTGCTGCGTTCGAGAAGGAGATGACGAGGATCTCCTCCGGATACACGTCCTTGTCTAGCAGGCGGCGGCAGCGGTCCCCGACTACCTCGGACTTCCCGGCACCAGGTCCGGCCATGACGATCTGACGGGCCTCCGGACATGCCGAGGCGGCTCGCTCCTGATCGGGATCGAGGGCCAGGGTCTTCGTCATCTCCCGCGCCCCCGGCCCCAAAGGTGCTCGAAGTGGCGGAAGGCGAACTCCTCGCCGAAGTTCGTGAGATTGTCCGCCACGTTGACGATGAGCACCTCGTCCTTGCCGCCGTTGAGGGGGCCACGCAGTCCACGACCGATCATCTGTTGGTACACGTTCGGGCTGAACGTCGGCCTCGTGATGAAGACGGCGTCGACTTCGGGAACGTCGAAGCCTTCGGTGAAGACGTTGTAGTTCGTGAGGACACGTACTCTCTTCGCCTTGAAGTCCTCGACGTACCGGCGTCGGGCGTGGGCATCGGTGATTCCTGCCACCGCTCGGGCCTCGACACCGTTGTAGGTCAAGAGGGCGGCAAGCACCTTGGCGTTCTCCACCGAGGTCGCGAAGAGGAGGGCTGTTTCGCCCTCCCCCATCTCGAGCACGGACCGGACGATCTCGTTGTTCCGCTTGTCGTCTTGGCCCAGTCGGTTCTCGACAGAATCGGGAAGGCGACGCATCTGTGTCGCGTGGAGGATCTCGTCGTCGGTGAGCTCGACGTCGGCGCCCCGCAGCTCGCGGTGCCTGATTCGGGCGAGGACTCCGTACTGCTGGAGATACCTGTAGACATCATCGCCTGGGAACACCCCGTCGTCGAGGAGGTTCTTGTGGTAGCGCCTAGCGAGCTGTTCCGTCTCGGCGGCGTTGAATCCCCGGAACGGCGTCGCGGTGAGGCCGATGATCGGCGTGGTCATGTCTGCCACGCGCCTTGTGCCACCCACTGCACTCAGGGTCCGCGTGTACTGCGGGCCGATCGAGCGGTGTGCCTCGTCGACGACGATGATCGTCGGGTCGACGAGCCAGCCGTAGCTATCCTTCCAGTTGTTGCGGTTGATGATCCAGTCCAGCTTGGCCAGCGACGCCACGACCACCTGATGGCCGTCCCGCTCGTTCGGCTCATTGCTGGCCCAGAGGCGGCTCAGCGTCATGGGTGTTCCAGGCTTTCCCCTAGCCCGCCAGACTTGTGACCAGGTCTGGGTCGCCTGCTCGCACAGCTCGTCCGTCTCGGCCAGCCAGAGGATGCGAACGTCCGACTCGGCCTCCGACATGTGCTCGACCAGTGCCTGAACCGCGACTCGGGTCTTGCCGGCGCCGGTGGGCAGCGAGAGGAGGCCTCGACGCACCTCGCCGGCGGGGTCTAGCAGGCCGCGCACGCGGTCGGCGATGCAGCGCTGGTACTCGTGGAGCTTGCCGAGAATGGGCGGCCCCTCGATCTCCATCTCGGCCTCGCGCCGCATCCCGGAGAAGCCGGCGAACTCGATGGGGAAGCCCAGTACCCGAACCCACTCGCGTGCAGTGCGCTTGCCTGCCCAGATCGACGGAGGGTCGAGGCCATTTCGGGTCAGGCTCCCTACATGACTCTGGAGGATCCCGTACCCCTCCACGGCGAGCGCGAGCTTGGCGATCTCCCGGTCCTCCAGCTCGAAGGCCGTGGCGTGCTTCAGCCCCTCAAGTGCAGCAGTTGGTACCGCACTCCTGAGCTCTTCCACGCCGACCGCGAGCAGCAGCTTGTCGAGGACGTCCGGGGTCTCGGCTATGTCCTGCCGGAGCTGACTACGACGCTGTTCCTCCATCCGGCGCAGGACGACGTCGGGCTTGAAGGTCGCCTCGAGCGACCGGGCGACCTGGGCAAGGATCTCGCGCTCGTCCTCGGTCGTCACGAAGATCCTGCGACCGTCGAGGTACTGCGGGAGCGGGCGGGACTGTTGTCCGCCTGGGGTCGAGGTGAGGACCTCGAGTCGCTTGCAGGGTTGAACGAGGAGGTCGTGATCCTCGAGAGCGAGCGACGCACGTAAGGGCGGGAATCGGTCGATGAGTGCGTATGCCTCGCCGGCCAGCTCGTAGTCGATCGTCTCGGTGAGCATGTCCTCGCCGTTGTGCATTCCCCAGTTGTCCTTGAGCACTTCGAAGTCGTGCTGTGACGTCGCGAGGACAGACGGGACACCGGCGGTCGCGAGAGAGTCGAATACCTCGGTCCGGTACGTGACAGCCGCCTCGTTCGCCGGAACCTCGATGTAGCCGGGGCCTCGCTGCACCCTGATGCGGTCGGGTGGTGGCTGGTCCATGTAGGCGGCCCATGCATATACAAGGAATCGCTGGTCGCTCCGCCAGGCCCTGGCCTCCTTGAGGATCGCGGCCCAGTCCTCGGACTTGAGCTCGTCGGGCTCGGTCTTGAGGCCGAGGGCAACTGCCTGCTCCTCGCTCACCGTCGGCTGGACGTAGGGAAGAGGCTGCTCGACTCCGTCGATCTCGACCCCTTCCGCGTTCCACCTCAGACAACGCGACACGGGCTGGATCCCGATCTGGGTCCGGAGACGTCCGTGGTCGCGCAGGTGGTACCACGTCATGTCGGTGACGAACATCTGCTGGGCGGCACCACCGATCCGAGTGATCCTCCACCGCTCGTCGCCGAGCAGCTGGCGCATGACGGACGCGGTCAGGGCGGTCCGCGACGCATCCGACAAGCGGGGGAGGACGTCGAGTGGCCAGATCGTGCGACCCTCGTCGATGTCGATCGCAGAGTCGGCGAGCCGCGGCTGACCAGACTTCTTTCTGTACCGCTCCCGGACGGCATCCCGTCGGGCCTCCCGCCACGCCTCCATTGGTGGCGAGGCGAGCCTGCGGGGCGCCGAGACCAGGCCTAGTCGATGCAGGAGCTCGATGTCCTGCTGATGGAATCGGGGGTCCACGAGAAAGTCGCCGTCCCGGGATCCGTCCGCAGGGATGATCTCCCCCGCAAGGAAGACGTCCCCGGGCCCCTTCCACTTTCCCGAGTAGGTTCGGACGCGCAACTTCTCGAGGAGCCGATCTCCGAATACGTCTCGGAAGATGGCCTCGGACTGCTCGATCGCATTCTTCCGAGCTGATGCCCACACCCGGTCCCAGCGAACTTGGCCGTCGGTCAGCTCGCTGCGAAGCTCCCCGGCGTTGTCGAAGATCTCGATCCCAAGAGCCTTGAGGGCCGAGACGACCCTGCCGTCGGCAGCGACGATTGGGTCGATGATGAGGCGGCCCGGCTGAGGAGTCGGTCCAGGCAGGAAGACCTGCCCGCGCCGGCACGCGTCGACCGATCCGTCCTCGAGAAGGAGCACGCGGGCCTTCTTCAGCTGTTCCACCTGATCCCGATCAGCGATGCGGCCGATCAGCGATGCGACCAGGCGGACTGCTGCCGCGGATCCCTCAACGGTCGGCTCCTTGACTAGGTGCTCTACCCACTGGCGCAGCGTCACCGCGTCCCTCTTGTGGTAGCCCAGGAGACGGACGACCTTCGAACGGTGCTCCGCACTCAGGACGGTATGGCTCGTCCAAGCGTCCGGGTCGGTGCACGCCGAGGCCCACAGCCTTAGCTCGTCGACCGTGAGCCCGTCGGGATGGAGCCGCACGCGAGTGGGGTGACGCAACCCGCCACCGAGGATCGGGATGCACTGCCTCTCGCTCACGGCCCGCATCACGGGCTCGTTGAGGATGTCGTCAGCGTGGTTGCGTGCCTCTTTGCCCCGCGCAGGCAGTACGTCGAGAACGGCGGTGGGCTTGTCCACCCTGTAGATGCTCGTGAGCGCGTCCCCAACGAGCTTGGGCAGCACGCCGGTCAGAAGCTCGTCGTTGAAGGCACCGGGAAGGAGTGACTCGCGGTCGTCCGCCAGCTTCCACGGCGCATTGACGATACCGGAGAGTGTGGTTCCGGACGTCGTGGGGAAGTACGCCCAGAACGTCCCAACCCCCTTGAGCGTACCCTCCAGCGGGGCGGCCCAGGAGATCTCGACGCTCTCACGGGCCGCGGCGTACCCACCGTCCTTTAGAGCGTCCTTGCTCGGGTGGTGCCGCTGCGACCTGACCACCCAGACGGATCGGCGGTTCGCATCGTTGAGGACGAAGGCCCCCGACTCGTCGCGGGACAGGGTGATGGCTCGGGCGGTGCCCGACTCGCGGTCCTCGAGCCTTAGCCGTTCGACGTGCTGGGAGAAGAGGAGGAACTCGGCCGGGAATCCGGCCAGGCTCCCCGCGAGGATGTGCCGGTTGCCCTTGAGCGGCGCGACGACGACCGTCGTGGCCCACTTCATGAGGGCCGTGAGGATCGTGTCGTCACGACTCTCGTCGGTCGGGTCAAGCGCCCGCGCCCAGCGCATGACCGGGTAGTGGTGCAAGCCCGGCACCAACCCACCTAGGACCTGCTCGGATGCCTTCCGGTCGAAGACGAAGGAGCCGGAGCGGCTGAGCACGCGCGGGGAGTCGGTGACAGCGAGTAGGGACTTGAAACCGAGACCGAAGCGGCCGATCTTGTCGTCGCGCTTGATCGAGTCGTGGGTGCCCATGAGGGCGATGACGCCGTTGGCGGTGAACGGCTCCCCCGAGTTCGCGACGTAGAGGGTGTCCTTCGTGAGAACAACCTCGCACCGTCCGCCGGAGGAGTCCACCTCCATCGCGTCGGCCGCGTTCTGAACCAGCTCGAACAGCTGGCGCTTTGCGTACGCCCCTTCGGCGATCGATCGCTCGATGTTCGCGTCCTGGCCCATCCGCCGAGGCTCGTTGCGATACGTCTCGAGCGCGGTCCGACTCTGCTCGTCGACGGCCTGCGCCAACGCGCCGTCGAGCCCCTCCCAATATGTTGCCACGTCGCCTCATTCCCTCGATCTGTTCCTGTCACCCGTCCGATGCGAAATGTCCAAATCGCGATGACACTGGACCACCCGACTCCTCGGCCTGCTTTGCCTATGATGACCCGAACGCGGAGGTCCTGGGTCCGAGATATCCGTTGCATGACGTTGTCACCCGATTTGTCGGACCTCCTCCTGGCCAGGTCGTTTCCTCGGCCGAGACCCTGCCTAGCGCTTCTGAACCCATCCCTCGCCTGCCCAGGACGCTTTGTGGTCGATTTGCTACCTTTGGTACCAAACAACCCGGCGGTTGGCCATCGGCAATGGGCAAGCTGAGCGCACAGGCTTCTGTCCCGGTCGCCGAGGCTGCCGCGCAGCCCGGGTCTCGCGGTCGCGCATCTGAGTGTGACCCGCGTGGTGGTGCGTGTGCGGATCAAGTATTGCGCACACGCAACGGCTGTGCAAGAGTTGAATCCTGGCAGGTGCCGGACATGCCGCGCGGTGCAGCCCAGTTCGGCGGGGGCGAGGCGCGGGCCATTGGAAGTGTCCGATACCAGGCATCGCGATTGCGGGAGTGACCGGTTCGTCGAGGTGTGAGCCGGTCGCAAGAACCTGGAGCTGGAGCTATGGATGCAACTGTTCTAGTCGCCGCCATGGGTTTGCGTCGACGCTGCTCGGGGGCTGGTAGGCCGCGCATTGGCAGCGTCGGAGCGTCCGCGAAGGCCGGATTCTTGACGCAAAGGTGCGCGCCTATGGCGACTGTGCCGCCGCCTTGTATGAGTCCGAGCGCGCAACGTACAACCGGGTGAAGGCTCGACTTGGCCCGCTCTCGGAGGAGCGGCGGGAGGGGCTTCGACAGGACGCGTATCACCGCAACGCCCGGCGCGCTGCGCGGTAGTTGTTGCTATGGGCGTTCCGAAGTCTGCTCAGCGGCTTCTGCCGATGCTGTGACGCGTGCGAGGTAATCCTGCCAATAGGCGTCATCGTCCGGATCAGGAACGAAGGGGTTGTCCCTTGCGCCGCCGATCGACCCGTCGATGAGTTCGCGCACGATGTCAGCGTGCCCGGCGTGACGACTGGTCTCGTGGATCGTGTGCACGAGTGCTTGCCGGAGAGTGAGCGTCTCCCCGTCGGGGATCGTTCCGATGTCGTCGAGGTCCAGCTCGGCGATCGTCTGATCGGCATGAGCGCAGGCCCGCCGGTAGAGGTCGACGATGTACTCCGTGGACTCGCCAGGCGCGGCATACATGTCACCACTGGTCTCATGAGTCTTCTGGACGTTCTCCGCATCCCACCACGGCAGCCGCACGTCCGTGGCTGGCCTGCCGAAGGCCTCGCCCAGGTTCCTGATTTCGCCGTGCGTGATGTGCTTGACCAGGCCCAGCAGGTTCGTGCCCGAGCGAGTCATCGGACGACGAACGTCAGCGTCACTGAGTCCCTCGAGCTTCCACAACATCACGTCACGCATCATGCGCAACCAACGGTGCAGATACTCCTTATCGTCCATTGGACCGGAACTACTCATCCTCGATCTCCGTCCGCCGTGCGTAGGGGCCCGAACTCGCACGTGAAGGTACCGGCAGACCCGGACACCGTTGTGTCCTGTTTCTCGTGAGACTTGGATCTGAGCTTGACGTGCCCTCGCGTGCCCCAAGCCAGGGCCGATCACGGTCCACAGGCGTCAACGACGGTCACAACGAGCCGACTGTGACGCGCCCCCGATCCACGCTCGGCGCAGCGTGAGACAGCGAGGTTCCTTTGCAAGGCGGGGTTAGACCCCGGCGGATGCCTCAGCCGTCCCGATATCTATCGGCTCTCTCTCCTTGAGGTTGTGGGAGTAGATGACACCAGGCGGGCCGACGATGGCGCGCTGTCTGGGGGTCAACGGCTCAAGCTCCTCCGATGTCCACTCGTGGGACAGCCACGCCCACTGGCCAGGCGCGTACTTGTAGAAGAGTGCCCGTCGGACGCCAGGGCCCTCCCAGGCCAGCGCACCATGTGTCAGAGCCTCGGTGAAGATCACCGCATCACCCGCCCGGAGTTCGACGTGGGTCAGCCAGGGCTGCTTCCGGTCCGCAGGAGTATCGAGGAAAGGGCTCGGGAAGTTCGCCTTGTGGCTGCCTGGAACACACACGAAGCCGCCGTCTCCTGCGGACACGTCGGTGAGGGCGAAGCTCACTACGGTCAGCCCGGCTGAGATACATCCGTTGCGGACGTGGTACCAAGCACAGTTGCGCGGACGATCGTCGGGGAAGCCGTGCAGGTCAAGGCCAGGCGATCCAGTCACCATGTGTCGACCGTAGGAGTGGTCCAGGCGGACTCGCTCGTCAACGAACTCGACCAGGTACGGAAGGATCCTTGGGTGGTCGATGAGGTCGAGGAACGGCCCGCCGAGGTCAGGCAGCCAATTGAGCTTGGTGTCCCTGGCCTGCTCATCGAGGTCATCGAGCCCTTGCTGGTCCAAGACCGCGTTAAGGCGCTCTAGCATCTCGGTATTGAGCACGTCGCGGACGACGATGAAGCCGTTGACGTCGAAGAGGTACCTCTCGATGTCACTCACGCTCATCTGCCTCCAACCGGATAGATCAAGCGGCTCGGATCAACGATGCTTCCACTGGGGCCAAGATCCCGCAACGACCTTCTTCTTGGCGGGCGCCCCGGCCACGGTGGCCGGGGCCAGCGTGCGATCTGCGTGCTATTCAACGCGGCTTCGAGAGGTCACTCATGGGCACGTACGGAGCGTTCTCCTGAGCGTGAGACGCTCGGCCGAGCGTGACCCGTATCCATTTCCACGCTGTCAGTCCTTCGGGACCACCGTGCCCGTCACGCGCCCTCCGAACGGCATCCGGTAGTGCGTTTCGCGGGCGTCAAGCAGAATTCGTTCCCGTCGGGATCTGCCATCGTGGCGCCTTCCACCGTAAAGCGCGTCGGCAACTGTACGCCTCCTACCTCGATGATCTGAGCCACAGCCTCCGCGAGGTCGTCCACCACGAAGTCCAAGTGAACCCGGTTCTTGACCGGACTTCTCCTCGGACACACGCTGTAACACCAGCACGACTCCATTGACGAGCGGTCCTACGGTCAGATACTCACCGCCGCTTCGCACCTCCCCGGGGCTCGCTGTCCGTCAGCGTGCCCCAGAAGACAGCAGCACGCTTTCCCGCCAGCATCTCCCCGGTTTCCCGGACGTGGGGACCCGGCACTGCAACCGTTCGTACTGCGACACCAACCATTCCAAGGCAAGGAAGGACCAGGCAGATGAACGGGGAGACAGAAACGATGACTGAGGTAGCGGCCACGAAGAAACGGCGTAACAACAGCCTCGAAGCGGAGGGCGCAGAGTTCCTGGTCCTGGCGTCGCTCCTGATCGAAGGGATCCAGGCGTTCAAGGCGTACACGCGGTTCCCGGGCTATGACTTGATGGCGGTAGATCCTGAGCGCGGCACGTCGTGTCGGGTGCAGGTGAAGAGCCGGTGGGCCACGGACTACAGCCGTGGCTTCCCGCTGAAGAGCACCGACTGCGATTTTGTTGTCCACGTCGCGTTGAACCGGGGGTACAGCCGGCAGCGGAAGAACGGCGAGGGCGGGCGCACGGCACCGGCGCTGTACGTGCTCCCGGTCGGCGTGGTGCTCCCGGTGATCACCGCGACCAGTAGCTGGGGGCCGAAGGTGATGCTCCGCGACATCGATGAGGTGGGGCAGTACCTGGACGCCTGGCACCTGATCCGGGCGCAGCTTGCGGGCAACGGAGCGTCGCCATGATCACGGTTGATGAGGATGCGCCGTCCGTGGAGCTGGACCCGATGCCGCAGGCGACCCGCTACTACGTCGTGCTGCACGTGTGGGGCGGCAACCCCGACTACGACGTGTTGGAGGAGCAGTTCAGCCTCATCTCGGACAGCGTCGTCGAGGTCGTCGAATGGGCGCAGCAGCGAGCGGCGAAGGCCGGCGGTGATTGTACGAACGTCGAGGTGTACGCCGTGGTCCAGCCGTACGACGAGGACCGGCCGGAGATGTTCGACGCGATCCGCGTGTACGGCGTTGACGACCCGATGGGGCACTGATGCGGGCGCGGGGGCCGGTGCTGTCGGCTGTGCTGGGTCTGGGCCTGGTCGTAGGGGCCGTTGGCCAGTGCGGCGGGGGCGAGGAGGAGAAGGCTGCGGCGCCTGCGCGTACCGAGGTACGTGCACCGTCGCCCACGCTCCCAGCCCCGCCGCCCGAGGATCCGGGTGAGAACCCGTTCGAGGACGCGCTGGACGGTGACAACGACGAACTGGACGTGCTGCTGGAGCCTGCCCCGACCCGCGACGGTGCGGTGGTCCGGGTGGTCGACGGTGACACGGTCCACGTCCTCGTTGCTGGTGTCGACACGACGGTCCGGATCATCGGCCTGGACACGCCTGAGGTGTACGGCGGCGCCGAGTGCTACGGCCGGGAGGCGTCAGCCCGGGCGCGGGAGCTCCTTGATGGTGAGGTCGTCCGACTGGAGGTGGACCCGTCGCAGGATCAGGTCGACCGGCACGGCCGGGTGTTGGGGCACGTGTGGCTCGCCGACGGCAGGTTGTTCTCCGAGGTGATGGTCCGTGAGGGTTTCGCCGTGGAGTACCTGTACGACCGGGTGTACGCCCATCGGGATCGGCTCGTCGCCGCAGAAGCGAAGGCGCAGGCCAACGATGTCGGCCTTTGGGGGGCCTGCTGATCGGCGGCTCAAGGGACACGTGTCCCCTCCACGCCTCGCCGTGTGTCCGAGGAGAAACACGAACGCCCCGTCCTGCAAGACCTTTCAGGTTCCCGGAAGTGGCGAAGGTCCACTGGCAACGTACGAACTGCAACTTCAACAACCCCGGCAAGGGAAGCAAGGAGACCGAAGATGAGTCACGAACCGGCAGACCTGGGGCCGGAGTTCGCCGCGCAGTTGTGAGAGCACCCGGCGGCGCACCTGGACGCGATGGCCGCGCGGGGCGAGTGCCCGTGGTGCGGCATCGTCGACAAGAGCCTGATCGAGCTGGCGACCGAGTGGGCGTTGCGGCACGTCACGGTGACCACCGCCAACGGCAAGGGCCAGTTGGTCAAGCTGGTCTACGACCCGCGCGTGATCGCGCCGATGACCAAGGCCGACCGGAGGAGCCGGAGCCGGGGCCGGTGGCTGCCGTTCCAGGTCGGCTGCGGCGTGTTCGTGCTCGCCCTGGTCACCGGGTCGTCGGTGTGGTTGCTGATCGCCACGCTCGCGTTCGTGGTCGGCGTCATCTGCCTGGCGGTCGTCAAACACGGCCCGACCGAGTGGTCCCGCCGGCAGGCCGAGGATGTCGCGCTGGCCCGTTTCCTGGCCGACAGGCGGTTCCGGAAGGGCACGGTCACCGTGCAGGTGGTCGACGGGATGTTCCAGATCGTGCCGAAGCCGATGACGAAGAGAGAGTTCGCCGAGTTCGCCAGGCTAGCCCGCGAGCTGTGAGGTTGCGTCTTGGTCCTGACGCGCGACGGCCGGCAGCAAATCCCAAATCTGGAATTCCGACCTGCCCGGCGGCCGGCCTCATAATCCACGTGCATCATCAACGGCGCCAGCCCTCTACGACACGTGTCCCATCGACACGGAGCTCGGCCGGCGGGAAGCCTTGCACGTTAGAAGGGCTCATCCGGCCTGCCCTGTAAGAGGTGGGGTGGGCTGGCAACGAAGGTACCGGCGGCCCCGTGTACGTCCACGAGATCCCGACGGAGCGGACACCGGCTGGACATCGCCGATGCCATCAGCCGGATTCTCTACGATGTGAGACGGACCGGGCAGGGCGAGGTCTACTCTGCCGATAGCAACCGCCGCGGACGGGCGGCGGACCTGAGCCGCCTCCAGGCTTGTCCTGCCAGGCGATCTCAATCCAGCGACGCTGCCGCCCGCGATGCGGGCTACAGGCACGAGCTGGATATTGGGGATGGTGATCGGGGAGTTGAACATCGCGGTGCCCGTCGTCCCTGCCTGCCTTCCCAGAGATGTGCAAATCCGGCACGCCTACGAGGGGCTCGTGGAGCACGCCGAGCATCTCGGCGCCGTCCGGGCCAAGCCGTGGCGAGTGATGCTTGGCACCTCGACCATCTGGAGGGGGACTGGGATCTGCGAAGCACTGCGGCCAGACCGAGGCGGCCAAGGAGAAGTCGATCAATGTGCTATTCGCGGAGGCCAGGCACTACCTTCCCGAAGGAATCTGGTGACAGCTGCACGACCACTTTGTCGGATTCGTCGAACGTCGCGACGTCCTATCGCACGTCTCTCCAAAGGAGGGCGGTATCACCTTTGCAGAGGCACGGGAGACGGCTCTCACGCGCGGACACGTGCGGCCGACGCTCAGTGCGGTCACACAGTTCGTGTGTCAGGCAGCTACTGCCGGGCTGGCCGGCACCACTTCGTCGAATGTTGCGAGCGCGGGCATCTGGGAGACGATCAGGTGGGAGGTGGAGGTCTACTCCTAGAGGGGCGGGTGCTACGCCGCTTACAGTTAATGGCTACGAGGTGGTTGACGCTGGTGAGAGCTGAGCGAGAGGTAGTCGGCCAGCAGAATGAAGGCGCCCAACGTGCTGTGACCAAGGCGGCAGATGGACACGCCGAAAGTCGATCGGTCCGATCTCGGGATCAAGGTCCTCGCCGTCGCGTTCCGATGCCGGGTATTCTCGCCGGCGACTGGAGGCGGGCTCACACGGTCGGTAGCATCGCTGACCTTGTCGGTGATCAACCAGTTTCGAATGTCTCCCTTAGTCTTGCGAGAGTTTCTGAATTGTCCATGACCGCTGATCCCCACATTTCATAGCGAATGCTGGCGGCCCTCCATGAGGGGCGTAGAGGTGGAGAATCAATCTCGTCCTCAATAAGGGAACATACGTATTCTGACGCCTCCGTATTCAGGAGACCTAAGCCAACCATTTCCATCGAGTAGGCATCTAGGTCCAAAAACTTCACGACGTTGATCTCCAGTGAATCGCGAGGATCGAACAGATCCCTGTCGGCTTCGTGATCACCTAGGACCCGGAGATCGTGAATCGCCTGGTAGCCGTCGTCGTTTGCCACGCTTGGTTGGGTCGTCACTTTGAGGACGCATAGGTCAGAGAATTGTGCAAACACTACAGAAACGATCTCGCGGCGAAGCCACCTGCGCATTCGTTCCTCAAGCATTGGAAGCAGCTCGATATTATTGGCGTCGGCTCCATGCACGGGAAATCTTGTCGCGGTGTCCTGAACGAATTTAATGGCATCGCGGACAGCTATCCGAAAGAACTCTCTGGACTTCGAGACGCGGACACTCTGCAAAGCTAGGTGTGTCTCCCTTTCAGCTGCTTCAATATCTGATACGATGACATCGAACATCACCTCAAAATCTGCCGGCACGCCAGTTCCGCGTGAAATCTCCCTCGCACGTTTCAACGGATCCCTGGTGGTCCGTCCAATCTTTACGAGGCCCGGCATATGTGGGTTAGAGAGGACATACAGCACGCCGCGCTTCGAGTTCACCGATGATCACCGCCCCATGAGTACCATTTTACAGTATTTTCCACATAATAGGTGAAACGGGGTGCTCGTTGACCCGGTCGACGACGCGGGCCAACCGATGAGGCAGAGCGGCTGGCCGGCTTTGACCCAGGCGCAGGTTGCGAGCTGGTGGATGAGTGCTGGGCTGATCGAGGGGTTCGGGTCGAAGGAGAAGTCCTCGATCCGCTTGTTGCGTGGGAAGCCGGCGGCGTGGATGCGGCGGGTGGCTCGGTCCTCGCGCTCGGCCATCACCAGTTCGGCAAGGAAGCCCAGATAGGACAGCTGTTCGCGTTCGGCCGCGGCGGCGACCTCGCCGAACCGTTCGCGGATGGTGGGCAGCCGCAGAACCCGGGTGTCGGAGCCGATCGCGGCGACGGCGGCTTGTTCGGTGACGCCTCGGCGTGTGCTCACGAGCTGGCCTTCCCGAGTGGGTCGTCGTAAGCGGCCACCGACGGCAGCGGCCGTTGAT
Organism: Actinopolymorpha sp. B9G3; assembly: GCF_040120725.1. Taxonomy (NCBI): domain Bacteria; kingdom Bacillati; phylum Actinomycetota; class Actinomycetes; order Propionibacteriales; family Actinopolymorphaceae; genus Actinopolymorpha; species Actinopolymorpha sp. B9G3. The sequence continues at coordinate 65,607 of NZ_JBEEAB010000027.1, forward strand.
CGGTGAGGAGCTCGGCCAGCCGACGTTCGGTGAGGCTGACCACCCGCTCCGGCGACGACGCGAGTTCGGCTGGTGCTGTCTGCGCCGCAAGTGGGTGGCTCCGCGCTGCTGGACGGCTTTGCGGCTCTCGACCGCAACCACGTCGGGGCTGATCGACCCAACCGCCAACGCAGCGGCCAGGCCGGCGGCCACGTCGATGTGGGCGAGGTGACGGTGCAGCAGCAGCACCTCGATCAACGCCCTGGTGCCGGCAGCATCACCGAGTCCTCTGCGGGCCGCGGCCCAAAGAGCGTCGTGGGTGGCGGTGAACACCCCGGTCGCACGAGCGTGAGCCAGAGCGGTCGCACCGGGCAGCGCACCGGGCTTGCGGGCCAGCACCTCCAGGTAGTGGTCCAGAACAAGGACCTGCCCGTCGCGGGTAGGGGCGTGTTCATGGCGGGCGACCTCGACTCGGCCATCGAAGATGACCAGCCCCCAGGCGCCGAGGTGGACCCGGACCCGACGGCCGATCAACCGGGCCGGCACCGAGTACTGGCACTGTCGCACGCTGATCCGGGCGTAGCGGTCGACCCGCGGGGTGAGTGTCAGCCAGGTCGGGAACGGCTCGAGCGGCACCGGCCGCAGCGCCTGGCGTTCGAAGGCGATGTCGTGCCCGACCGTCATTGTCCGGTTGGTGATCCGGCGGTGGTCGTCCTTGGCGTCCGCAGCATCAAGCAGCACGTTGAGGTCTGCGAGTGAGTCCACCACCGGCATCGGGACACGGTGCGTGCGGCGGAACCGGCCGCCCTCGCCCTCCACGCCGCCCTTCTCATGCGCGACGCCTGGCCGGCAGTAGAACGCGTCGAACCCCAGGTGGGACCGGAACGCGATCCAGCGCTGGGACTCCTCCCGGTTCCGGCCGAATAACACTCTGCTGACCGCGGACTTGAGGTTGTCGTAGCGGATCTTGCCCACCGGCACCCCACCCAGCTGTTCAAATGCGTGCACGTGGCCTTCCAGGAACGCCTCCTGCCCCTGGGTGGCGAACGCCCGGTGCACCGCCTTGCCGAGTAGGACAGCCGCAGCGTGAACAAGAACACCTTCGTCTTGATCCCGCGCAACACAATCCACAGATCGGCGAAGTCAACCTCGGCTTCGGCACCGGGTTCATGCGTCCGCGGCACGAACGCCTCACCCGCCTGCCGGCCAGCCTCGGCGGCGATCACCGGACGACGCTTGGCGACGTGGTCCCGCACCGTCGAGTACGACAGCCCCGTCGCGGCGTGCTCGTCCACCAGCCGGGCCAGCACTCGACGCGCGGTACGCCGCTGCTTCCTCGGCGCGTCCAGATCCTTGCGCAGCATTTGCTCGGGTTCCGCACCAAGGAAGCGTCCTGGCGCACCGGCGGCCGGGGTGAGCGGTTGGTGGGTCGCACGCTGTGGAGGGCCCGCCTCCTCGGATGGCGGACGCTCCACGCGATACCGATCGTGAGCACGGAGCTGACATCGACCACCTCCTGATCGGACCCGGCGGCGTCCTCAGCGCTGATCGCACGAGCCCGCACGGCTGCCGGTCTCGCAGGCGCCGGTATACGGGACGAACTCGATCAACGGCTCGCGGCCACCGGCTACTCCCTGGCCGACCGCGGGCGGTACGTCGAACCGTTCCGAGTCGCGGCCCAAGTGCTGTACCACGTGAGCGATGGGTTCCCGCGAATTACAGCCGGATCCTTCCCTGACGGGGTTCCTGCCGGGTTGTCCGGAGTGAGGTATGACTTCGACACCAGTGTTCAGCAGCCTTGGCGGATCGCAACTGAGCCGACAGGAGCCACTGATCTGGCGGGGCGCCTCTCATGATCACGGCAGCTGGCTCAAGGCTCCTGATCGCCACGGTTGCCGGCTCCAAGTGGCGGTCGCCGGCCCTCGCATTAGCTCAGTGTCACGCAGGGTGCCGGTCGGCCAAATGCACCGGGAGGATCGGGACAAACTCGGGTGGACAGGTGCGTGAGGACCGACCGAGCGTGGAAGAGGCAAACCTTGACGATCCTGCGGGAAACACATGATCGTGGTTGAGATTCGGCCGCTGGAAGGGCCCCCTTGGCGAAGTAGACGGGAGGGCGGTCCGAGGCCCCCGCAGCCCTGTGGACGGGTGCGAAAGCAATCACCACATGGACACAGCGGCTCGGCGCTGCCCGGCTCGGCCAGACCGGGGCCGGACGCGCCTGTCACATCGGACCACAACGACTGATCTTCGGACCGACTCGCCGAGAGCCGCCGAGCGAACCGCTTTGTGGGTGCACGCAACGCGCTGACGCGGTCTTCCGACAATCGGTCATAAGCTCATCGGCCAGCCAATCGGATGGCGAAACTGTCAACCATCCCTAGTCGACTCTCAGTCGCCCGCATACTGGTCGTTGTGGAGCCAACAAGGGCGTCGAGTGCATCAGCGAAAACAGCGCTCGGCAAGGCGCGTGTCAAGTCCCTAGAAACGCTGACGGCGCGACTTAGGAACCTTCAGGCACAGACAGCCGAAGTGGGAACAACCGACGTGCTGCTTAGGTCATTGGAAGGTGCTGCGATCCAAACATGGCGGGAGCGCGCTCGCCAGCGGGGCGAGGAATGGGTCTATGTCGCCTCTCCGGACGGCACCACGCTTCACGCGCTGGACGAACCCTCAGAGCTAGCCGAGGAAGATCCCGCCGCCGCGGTCGTGTACCCCGAGGTCCACTCAAGGCTGGTCGCCTGGTGGCTCATTCATGCGTGGCGAGGGGCCGACCTGCTCGAAGACACGATCGAGAACCTTCTCAAGTGGCGTATCACTTCGGGCGCCGTAACAGCACGGGCACTCGTCGAGGAGGCTGGTTCCTTGGTCGACGAAGCGCTAAAGCTTTCTCATGCATGGAAAGTGGGCAAAGCGACGCCTGCCCATGTGCTCACCCGGCCTGCATCAATCCGCGGTCTCCTAGCGCCGATCCTTGTTCAAGCTAGCTTTGGTTCCCGCATGAAAATCAGTCACGAGACGCTCAAAGCCACCAACGTTCTGACGCTTGTTCAGAAACTTTCCAAGGTCACGGGCGACGCGCGATTTGAGGAGTGGTACGACTGGCTATCTGATGCCGCCCATCCAGCCTTGGGCGCCCGGATTGCCTTCGCGTCACCGCCCATGGTCCATGACTCCGGCGCCGTGACAGCGCGATGCTATGCGCGAGCTCCGCTGTTGCTTACGAGTGATGGAGAAACCAGCCAGATGGAACCCACGATTGCCTTGATCATCGCCGACGCGATGCTCGCGTCAGGTGAAGTCATCGCTGATGTGCTCGACCAATCGCTAGCTGTCGTTGACGACGTGGGCCTTACGACGGCAGCAGCCACTCTCACGCGGCGTACGTACTGGCGTAACCTGATCCCCGTTCGAGGAAACCGTGCTTGCCCGTGTGGGCGTGGCCGTTGGCGCGACTGTAGGCACTGGTGGAAGGAGACAGCCCCTTCCATCGAGGTGCCTCGAACGTCCCCACGAGCGCCGTGAGAGACACAGCGGCACCCGAAGCTCGTCGTCCTTGCCCTCGACCTCGGCACAGTCGACCAGTCATCGGTCTGGTCGCGTAGAAGGTGGATCGCCACCCGCTAGGCGGCCCGCTTGCAGGAGTCCTTGTCAGCAAGTCCGGGTCAGCAGTCCGGCCACGGGCTCGCGGGAGTGTCGGAGAGGAACCGCAGTATCTCCAGCACGCTTGCCTGCCGTGAGGCCGCCCAGTTCCGAGCCTCGGATGTGGACGGTTTGCCGACCAGCTTTGCCATCGCCAAGACGAGCTGCCGCCAGAGTGTGCCAGCTTCCAGCGCCACGCCCGCGCACCACCGGTCGACACCGGTGCACTCTGGCCGGGCGCGGCCGCACGACATCCGGAAAGCATTTCGGAGAGCGCTCTGATAGGGAAGTCGGCAAAGTCCCGGACGGGATCTCCCCAGCGGGCGGACCCCCAGTCGATGATCGCGATGACCTGGCCAGAACCGGTGCCTACCTGATGCTTGCAGCGGTTCGGTGGAGCACGATGCAGACTCGTCGCAGATCCGGCCGTCCACGGGCGGCTGTTACTGCCGCGGCTGGTTCTTCGGCGTATTCGCGGCGGAGTTCGCTGCTGATCGACGAATCCGCAGGTGGTATGCGGCGAAACATCCTCCTTGAAAACCGCTAGGCGGGGTAACCCCTCGCCACGTGGGTTCGAATCCCACGCCCTCCGCCACTGTGATGTCTCAGGACATCGGCATAGCCCGGACCTACGATTTGTGGGTTCGGGCTGATGTCATTTGGGGGTGGGTCCGGGTGGTTGTCCGGTGGGTTGGTAGCGCTTGGATGTGTCGAGGACGAGTTCGCGGAGGAGTTCGCCGGTGGCGGCGTCGATGATGCGGATGTCGAGGTCTTGGACGAGCACGAGGACGCGGGTTCGGGCGTGGGTTCGGCCGATGCCGATGGAGTAGAGCGTGCCTTGGTGGCGCAGGGTGATCTTGCCGGTTTTGTCGATGCGGTCGTGGCGGAGGCGGTGGTGGGTGTCGGTGCGGCGGCTGTCGGGGGTGGCTTTGGGGCGGGCGGTGTAGGCGGTGGCCGGGGTGGCCCGGTTCGGTAGGGATCGGTGTGGCCGGTTGTTGTTGTAGGCGGTGACGAACGCGTCCAGGAGTGTCTGGAGGTCGGCGATGGTGGTCGGTTGGGGGTCTTGGGCGCGCAGCCATTTCTTCATTGTTTGCTGGAATCGCTCGACCTTCCCACACGTGGTGGGGTGGTTGGGGCGGGGAGTTCTTCTGCACCACGCCCAGGGCGCGAAGTTCGGTCTCGAAGGCGTTGCGGCCGCCTTTGCCACCGGATAGCCGGGTGGTGAAGACCATGCCGTTGTCCCTCAGCGTGGACGCCGGAATCCCATACTGGGTAACGGTTTGACCGAAGGTAGCCACAACGATCTGGCCGGTGATGCGGGGGTGGACGGTCACACTGAGGGCATAGCGGGCGTGGTCGTCGAGCCAGGACAAGATCTCCACATCCGTGCTGGGTGTGCCGTCGGGGTTGGTGCGCCGGTAGTGCGTGACGTCGGACTGCCAGCACTGGTTGGGCTGCTCCGCGGCGAAGCGGATGTATGACGACTTCGGCCGTTTGGACGGGTCGGGGGTGAGGGTGCCGTGGCGGACCAGGATTCGGTTGATCGTGGCCGGCGACACGGTGATCTGGTGGTGGTGGGTCAGGCGCGCCAGCCGATGGTGTCTGCGCCGGCGTCCAGACCCTGCTCGGCGAGCTTCTTGCGTAGTTCGAGGACGAGTTGGACGGTCTCCTCGGCGGCCGAGGCGGGGCTGGTCCTTGGTGCCCGCGAATCCGGCTCGAACGCGGCCTCGCCCGCTGCGCGGTAGCGGGCCATGAGACGACTGATCCAGCTCTGGGAGACACCGTAGGTGCGGGCGGTCTCGGACTGTGATGCGCCGGCGAGGACGGCGGTGATGACAAGACGACGTTTCGACACCAGCCAGCCTCTGCCAACCGGCCAGCGGCACCGGACCCGCCATGCCGATGACCCGAGACATTCCTATTCCGATGTCGTGAGACACCCCATTCCGATGTCCTGAGCCAGCACACCACGCCCTCCGCCACCAGCGTTTCCGCAGGTCAGAGCCGGTCTGAAGCTCCGTCTCGACCCCGGCAATGACCGCCCACACGTCCAGCCGTGTGCAGTGATTTGCGGCTGGAAACGGGTGGTTGCGCGGAATGCGCTCGGCCGGAGCCACGCCGTCGGCCCAGTTCGGTCCGCGATCTTGCCTCCTGGGAGGAGCAAGAAGAGCCGTCGTACGGGAGACGCCTCCCAGTTTCCACGCACCTGAGCGCCCGTGATCAGTCGGTTGATGTGCGACACATCTCCGCCACCTGATCTGCGGCAGGCGTAGAAGTCTGCCGGTCACTTGACTGGCGTCCGAGCCACACGGATCTGGCTCCCCTCTGTGTCAAGAGGCGGCCGGAAGCGGGGGCGTAGGCTGCTGTTCGGCGGGTCCGGGAAGTGACTTGTCCGAAGAGCCGGCGTGGGGGTGTGAGCCGGTCGCGCTGGAGTCAGAGTCGTGTCCCTGTTGTCCTCCCGGGCCCGTCCTGGCGGTCGATCCGGTTCCTGTGATGGCGTCGTTGAGCATGGTTTGGAAGACGATGTCGGAGAGCCGGCGCTTGACGCAGCGCATGGCTTCCATCGGCGCTTTGCCGTCGGCCTTTTTTCGTTCGTAGTAATCCCGGCCGGGTGTGGGGTTGCGCAGTTGGACGCGGGCCATGGTGTGCAGGACGCGGTTGATCTGGCGGTTGCCGGCTCGTGAGAGTCGGTGGCGGGCTTGGTCGCCGGAGGAGGCGTCGATGGGTGCGGTGCCGTTCCAGGAGGCGAAGTGCGCCTTGTTCGGGAAGCGGGTGATGTCGCCGACCTCGACCAGAAGGCGTGCGGCGCCGGTGGGGCCGATGCCGTGCAGGTTCAGCAGGCTGGTGCCGGTGGCGGCGAGGTGCTCGGTGAGTTCCTTGTTTGCGGCCTTCTTGCGGGCGTAGATCCTCTCCAGGTCCGCGACCAGTTCCGCGGCGACGCGTCGGCGGGTCTTGCCGACCGCGTCACGTGGCCGAACCTTGGACAGCAACGCCTTGGCCTGGGCTGCGGACAGGTCCCGCTTCGCCCCACCGGGGATGAGCTCGAGCAGCAGGTGGTGCAGCTGAGATGTCTTGCGGGTGTGCTCCTCGCCCAGTGAGCGTCGGCGGTCGACCAGGATCCGCAGCACCGCGAGTTGCTCGTCGTTCACAACTGGGCTCAACCCGGTCATCCGAGTGCCGACCAGGGCCACGGAGTGGGCGTCGGTGGCGTCGGTTTTGCGGCCCTGACCGGTGGCGAACACCCGGGCCCGCGCCGAGAGCTTGGGCGGGACGTCGACGACCTCTTCGCCGTCGGCTAGCAGCCGGATCGCGATGTGCTTGCCGATCCCCGCGCAGCCCTCGATCGCCCAGACCCGGTCGGCCCACCGCCGGGCGTAACGAACCATCGCGGCGTATCCGTCACGGTCGGTGCCGAACCGTCCGCCACCGATGATCACCTCGTCGCCGGTCATCACCTCGATCGTCGCCGAGCGTTTGTGCGGGTCCATCCCGATCACGACACGCCCCGATGCGCCTGCTCTGCTCACATTTCCTCCGATGCTCGAACCACTGTGGTTGTCGAGCCGGGAGGGCAACGCTGCTTCGATCTGTGCAAACCCCTCTTGAGCCTCTCCTGGCCCTAGCGACGCCCGGGCCGCGCAGGCCAAATGAGAGCCACACGACCAAGCGTGGGCAGCCGAAATGAGAGCGACGGCCCGGGCGCCTGGACCGAGCCTGGCCAGGCGCCGGTCCTGGGTCAATGGAACAAGCAGCCGATGACAGTGCACGGCACTGCTCGCGCTGAAGCGATGCCAATCGACGATCAGGCATACGTTGCTTGACTTACACTTTCGGGCGTGGAGAACGTGTTGAGTGTCGTGCTCGGAAGTCTCCTGGCGCTCGGTCTAGCCGTTGTCGTCAGGGAACGGTTCCCTGCACTGCACCGCGGGTGGCGGGCCCGTCAGGGCCGACGTCCGATCTTGGGCATCGGTGCGCTCTTGGCCTGGGCCGTCGTAGGGACGTTCGGTCTCATGGCAGTTGTCAGCCTGCTGGCGCTCGCTTTCCCCGACGGGGAGTGGGAAGCACGTCCGAGTGACATTTTCGCCATGCTGACCTGGACCGGTCTGGGAGCCGCCCTCGCCCTGCCGCTCAGCCTGTGGTGGTGGCGATCCACGGCGCCCACTGACTGACGACCCAGAGGCATTCACAGCGGCACGAAGATCGAGCGGCGTCCTGATCTGCCGCCGACCGTGAAGCACGACCATGCCGATGTGCGGTCGCGGCGCGACCACGGCCCCCTAGGGTGGCCGCATGGCCGAAGCCGACTTCACCCCCGACGGCGTGACGCTCCGCCTGTCGAAAGAAGAGTGGTGGTTCGTCACCTCTGCCATGACCTACGCACTGGACGGCAGCCGACTGGCCGACCACGACTTTCGCAACATCCTGATGATGGACAGCGCGGACGCCGAGCGTCTCCACGACGCCCTCGCAGAGGCCGAGCGCAGGGCGCGGGCGTCCGGAAACCACTGGAGTCCACGGCCTGACTGGTAAGCGGGTGAAACGCACGCTCATGCCGCGATCCGCGCGGTCCTGCCTATCAGCGGTTCCTAGCCGCGGGTGATTCCGAACCCGCTCGGATCCTCTTCGAACTGTTCGCAGCCGTCATGTTCGAACCGAGCACAGCCGTCGAACGGAGACGTGTCAGAGGAGCAGACGCCCCAGTCGGCACCGATCTGGCCCCCTAGAGCCAACCAGTGAACGCAGCCCACCGCACTGCTGCCAGTACCACTCTTCTCGGCACCCTGGGTCTCCAGTGCGACGGTTCAAGCGCTCGCCCCAGCGGGACTGAATTGCCTTACGCTGTTGTTCGTCCACGTGGCGGAGTGTGGCACGGAGACGACCGCTTATGCCGCCGATAGGAAAGTTCAGGCATCCAGGGTCGCGCCAAACTAGCCTCTGCGTATGAGCGAAGGATTCCGGGTCGAAGGAGTCTGGCGGCCGATTGAATACGCCGAAGCGTGGGCGGCGTTCGACGCTCGCTTCGACTTCAAGCCTGACTACTACGAACGCGCTGTGCCTGCCATCCGGCCGCCTGACGTCTGTGTTGTGATCGACCTCGCTCCTGTCTTTGCTCACGAGGGTGCTCGGTTCGCGGCCGGTGAAGCGGCGATCACTGCCGCCACCCTCCGGAACTTCGTTTGGCTCACCGACGAGGAAGATTTGACCGCGCTGGACTGGCAGCACACCTCATACCGCTACTCGCCGGCCGCGCACGCTCTCGCGAACGTCGGATGGCCCGTCCCGGTGTTCCCGAACGGCGACTACTACGTCCACACCACGTCGGACCTGCGGTGGGGCACGTTCGGACACCCGTGGCAGCAGTCGCTGACCGTCTGGGGTGAAGAGCTGGTGCGCACCCTCGGGGCGGAACTGTTGACCTGGCTACCGCGGCACGCGCAGAGCCCGTAAACGCACGCATCTGCCGCGATCCGCGCAGTCATGCCGATGGCAGCGCTCTTCCGCCGAGGCATGCCGTCCGCATGTCGATGGCTCAGCGCTCGGACCTTCTGCGCCTCGTGATGTACCTGATGTCGGGCGAGGGCACCGAATCTAACCAGGACGCGGCTCTCCGAGAACTGGAGTCCTCGTTCCTGACCCGTGCGTCTCGGATCTCATCTTCTAGCCACACCATGAAGGCTTCGACTGCGAGTTGACGCCCGATGAGGTTGTCGACGTTGCCCTGGCCTACCGCCCCGTCGAAACCTGAGTGTCGGAGGTCGGGTAGTCCGGTGCACTCTGTTGTGCGGTCGAGGTCGTCGTCAGGTCGCGTCGGTGGCCCTGCGCCAGACCTCCTCGAACTCCTCCGCGCTCAGCGGCGAAACTTCAAACTCAGGCTCGCTCGCGATCTCCTCCTCTGATGGCACCGGTACCCAGGAAAGGCTCGTGCTCAGGTCACTGATTCGGTCCGTCCGGACCAAGCGACCGTCGGCGTACTGGTGCACCTTTCGTGTCTCGTGGCGTCGCTCGTCGAGCTCCTCAAACAACACAATTGGCTCGTCTGCGCAGTCGTGGAGCCATCGGCAAGCAAAGTAGGTCCGCACCCCGGGCAGGCTACCGGCGACGGATCCCGTAACGCACTGACATGCCGCGATCCGCGGTCATGCCCGATGAGCCGGTTCCTAGCCACGCGTCAGCCCGAACCCGTTTGGATCCTCTTCGAAGTGTTCGCACCCATCGTGTTCGAAACGAGCAGCGCCATCGAACGGAGATGAGGCAGCGGAGCAGACGCCCCAGTCAGCGCCGATGGCCCCACCCAGAGCCAACCAATGGAGGCACCCACCGCACTGCTGGTAATACCACTCGTCTCGATACCCACGGTCGTCGGTGCGGCGGTTTACAAGCTCCGCCCAGCGCGAGTGGATCGCCTTGCGCTCTCGCTCGTCCACATGACGGAGTGTCGCACGGAGACGCCCGCTCATGCCGCCGACCGTGAAGCACGACCATGCCGATGAGCGGATGCTGCCGTTGCTACTTGACTGACTCCCACCAATCGAAGATTCGGTCGATGATGTTGGTGGTGACGAGCCACGGCTCCAGGCCGAAGTGACCCGTCAGTTCGTCGCGGAGGAACTCGGCGATCTCGTACCGGCTGTCGCCTCGGAGAAGATGCGAGATCAGCGGGTCGCGGATGCAGTCGTACTCGTCCATGGGTCCTGAGCCGTCGTCGTCATCATCGGGGTCGAAGACGCCAATGGGGTCCCAATCGTTCAACAGGCCGCGTAGTTCACGTTGCGCCCGCCGAGCCCAGTCCGCGTCATGCTGCACGCGGTGAGGCTACACAGGAGGCGTCCGCTCATGCCGCCGACAGTGAGGCGCGGTCATGCCGAGATCCGGTCGTCGGCTGATGTGACAATGAACCGTGCTCTGCGCCTGCGAGACCCTGTTCGAACTGACTGGCAACGAAGCGGACGAGTACGCCCGTGAGCACCTCGAAGAACGCGAGGTTGACGCCGAAGGGTGGCGGGTCACGTACCGATGCCCCGGAACTGGACGCGCGTGGCTCCGGGATTACCCGGATAGCGGACTTCACGGCGGTGGTTCGCCACGACTACGCCAACTCGATGAGAGCGGCAACCCAGTCGATGCCCGAGACTCGGATGATCCGTTCAGCTAATACGAACGACCATCCGCTCATGCCGCCGACCGCGCTGCCGTCAGGCAAGGCCTGCTTCGCCGACGTCGCTCAGGACGAGTGAGTGATCGGGGGTCCACGTCGCCGGGTTGGACAACAGCCTCCGCGCCTCGGATGCGTCCAGAGCTTGTTGGTCGAGGGTCGTCATGACCGCAATGAGTCCGGCGCCGAACCACTCGATCAGGACTGCCGCGCACTCTGCAGGATCCTCGGCGGGCCAGCGCACCTCGTGAGTCGTCCCTGGCGAATCGACCTCGGGCCACGGAAGTTCATGGAGCATGGTCTCCTCGCGAACTGCCCAATACATCTTCTTCTCGATGCGACTCATCGCTTCGTACGGCTTCCAACCCACGGTCCGAGTCTGACACTGAAGCGCACTCTTCTGCCGCTATCCGCGCTCGGATCTGCCGATGAGCGGTAGATACTTCACGCCATGACTGAGCCCCACAAGGTGAGTCCCTCGGAGAAGGGTGCGGCCCGCGATGCTGCGAGGACGGGTGACCGGATCAGACGCAGGGCGATCCAGCATGCGATGCGAGCTGGATGGGCCGGAAACGACGCGGACGAGTTGAACTGGCTGGATGAGGCAGCCCAAGAGCACCCCGGCCCCGACGCAGCCGTGCGAGTTCTGTACGGCGTCGCCGCGAGGCTGGTGGAGCGTTTGGCGGACGTCACCGGAGAGGACCGCGAGCAGGTGCTAAGGCAGGTCCTCCGGTAGTCGCCACGCACGGACATGCCGCTGAGCGCGCCGTCGCGCCGAGTCAATCTCTGCCCTTCCTGTAAAGGATCAGCCGAGACACAACTGTCAAGCATCACCCGAGACAGGACCGACGGGGAAGAGTAGTCCGCGACCACCTCGATCGGGGCGCCTCCGCCGACGCGCTGTCTGCGATGCCAGAGGTGAGCGGAGATCCACGACGCGCCAGATCTTGGCAGCAGCACCCGCCACACGCCCGATCGTGCGGCCCGAGCTAGTTTCCACTGCAGCCTCCGTGCCAGTATTCCGGCCATGCTGAACCACGAGCGCCGTTTGACGAGCCTGGCACTTCGCCATCTGCCTCCGGCGGTCGCCGAGCAGTGGATAGGCCTGATACGACCCGCTCTGAGGTTGCGAAGCTGCGGCCGCAACAAGAAGCCGATAGGTCAGCTCGGCGGGTTTCCGTCGCTCCCCGATGATCTTGGTTGGCCTCAGTGGCAGGGCAAGGGATCCCTGCACTTCGTTGCGTCGATCGACTGTGGTCGGGTGCCGTCGAATCGGCTCGACATCCCGCTACCTGACCAGGGGATGCTGTACTTCTTCTACTTCGACGCCGACCGCCGCTACCTGTACGGGCCTCCCGAGGATCGCTCGAAGCTTCCGGACGCGGTGTGGCAGACGGAACCAGAGACCGCCGACGCGACGCGGGTCATCTACGTACCGGCTGGCACACCGACGATCAAACGTGAACCACCCGAGGACATCGACTCCTATCTGGAGGTCGGGCTGGAGGCCGATATTGTGGCCACTGGCCCGTGCTCGGATCACCCCGCCTTCGCCGCAGCCATCCAGCGTCTGTCGGGCGCGGACCGCGCGTACTTGCAGGACTTCGACAACCTGGACCGGTTTCGAGAGGCAATGGACCACGGCACCGGCCATGACCACCGGATCGGTGGCCATGCCGACCCAGTGCAAAACGCCGTCGAGATGGACGTAGCCCGATCACTCGTCGCCGGCGCCTACGACTCCGCCGCCATGCGTCAGGAAGCAAGCCGGTGGACCCTTCTGGTGCAGATCGACAGCGACGAAGAGGCAGACATGCAATGGGGCGACGTCGGGACCCTCTACTGGCTGATGCGACCCGATGACCTCGCCGCCCGGAGGTTCCAAACGGCTTACTTCACCGGACAGCTGCGCTAGTACCTCTGACGTCGCCCGATGCCCGCATCGCTACCGTTGGGCTCTGGGGTGTAGCCGCAGCGTTGTTGGCTGCATTCGGCCTCGTGGTCGCGGCGCCACAGGTAGGTGTCGCGCTCGGTGGCCCGGGCGAGGTGGACCAGCTGGTGTTGGCGCCTCCTGGCCAGGGTGGACGGCAGTGCGGTGAAGGTCTCGGGGAGTACGGCGACCATGCTGGTGACCTGTTCACCGTCGGACATCCGTAGTAGGGCGGTGCACTGCCACCAGCGGATCTTCCCGTTCGGGTCGGGCCAGTAGTAATCGGCTGGGTCGGGCACCAGGTAGTGCGTGCTGTCCGGGGCCAGATGCGCGCGGAGCCAGGGCCCGCCCTTGCCGAGGCCGAGCCGGAGCCGACCGGCTTCTTCGTAGAGCGCGCAAATGCCATCGGTGTCCAGAGCCTTGAGTACGCGCGCCTGCCGAGGCAGAGCGATGCGCCCGTCCGGCGTTTGTACCGGCCAGCGTCCCGCTAGGCCGGCCCGTTGCCGCAACGTCAGGTATGGCGGTCCCGCCTGCGCGGTCGGCAGGGCCGGCGGGGGCGTCCAGTCGTGCCCGGCCTGGTAGAGCTGATCCAGGATCCAGGCGCGCCCGTGGGGGCCGGCGGTGTTCCAGACCCAGCTCATCGGCCGTTCCGCCATGGCCCGCTCTCGGCTGCTCATGGGCGCGTTCTTGCGGGACGGCTGCCAGGCGGGCGGCTGGGCGACTCCGGGCAGGTTGTGGCAGAGATCGGCCAGGAAGCAGATTCGGTCCAGATCGTCACCAGGTGAGGCATCCCGCTCCTCGCGCCGGACGGGTCCGGCGAGATAGCGGATCTCCACCAGCGCCCTGGCCGCAAGGATCGCGGCCGCTCTGCGGTCGGCGATCTCGGTGGCGGCGCGCTGAAGATAGTGACGTCTCATGGTCTCTCACTGGTCGAGGCTGCAGTGCGATCTAGGACGCGGGAGACAGTGGCACGTCCGTGTGAGAACGCCTCCATCAGCTCGGCGACGGTGTACTCGGTGGTGGCGTGGGGCCGCAAGAGCTCGACCGCCACGAGAGATCCGGCGTGGCCGCCGAACCACTGTGCCAGGTCTGGATCATCGGTGCGCACAGGCCAAGTGTGCACTTGTGCCTGAGCACGTGTGATCCCCTCCTGGCCGATGCCCCCGAACGGCCGTCACCAGCCCTCAACAACCCACACCTACAAGCAGCAGTCCACGGTCAGGGACACCGGAATCGAGGGGTGACCTGCGCACAAGAACCGGGTCTGTCTCAAATTTCGTGAGGTGGTGGGCTCGGTTTGGTGCGCGTGGAGCGACCTCGACGATTTCTTGTAATAACCAAATCTTGACTATGTCGGCGCGTGTCGTTCGGAATAAATGAAGCCCTT